>NZ_JBAKHL010000014.1:0-115861 GCF_036902715.1 Micromonospora sp. CPCC 205546 | reverse complement strand
CTCCATCGGGATACCTCATCCCATCGATCTACCCCAGCCCAAGGCCATCACACAGACCACATCGGACGAACCTGGCCATTCAAGATCTGTAGCAGATGGGTACGCCTGGTAGCTGCTGCGCCGGGTGGTTGATGAAGATGTTGGAGATGAAGCCGTTCTGGTCCCGCAGTCGCGACCACCAGTTGTTGACGTAGCCCTCGGCGTAGACGGTGTCGCCCTGCTTCTGGCATGTGACGTTGACGAGGGTGGGACCGGCCAGCGGGTTGAGCGGCGCCAGGACCAGCATCACGAATAACCCAACCAGGGCGTTGATCTGGGCGTTGATCGCCCGGGGAAGCTCCAGATCGGGTGAGCGTCGCCACCAGCACCGCTGTGGCGCCGGCCCGAGTCGTCAGCAGCCCGGGGCACCGGCCTGCTGACGACCGGGTGCAAGCCGTGGTGTACGCGTACCGCCGGAGCCTGGTGACCTGAGGGGGCCCGCTACTCATCGTGGTGTTCGTGCACACGAACACCACGACCCTACGGATCAGAAGGTCAGGGGTTCGAGTCGCTGCGGGCGCACAAGATCGTAAAAGGCTTGACCTGCGGAACGCGGATCCGTCCCTTTTGTGTGGTCCGGCCACCTGGGTGCGATGGGGGTGCCGCCGTCTGGGCTTGTCGTCATCACCGCGATCACCTGGTGGATGACGCGGAAGTCGGGTCCCGCACGCACGCCTTCAGCGTGACGGAGTCAGGCGCGCCACGTAGTGATGCCGCTCGAGACCGGTGTCCGACGGCCACCGTCTTCCTTGACAGGAGCGCCCGATCCACCGGTAGGTTCATCACGATGAGTTGGATCATGCGGTCGCTGGTGCAGAATGCCCAACGGTATCCCCAGCGTGCCGCGCTGGTGACGGAGGATGGGACGCTGACCTACAGCGCGCTCGTCCGGCGCGTCGCATCGGCAGCGGGCGAGATGCAACGTTGCGGAGTGCTCGACGGTGACATCACAGCCATCGCACTCCGGCGTGGAACTTCACAGATCGTCACGGCGCTCGCGGCGATGTGGCTCGGGGCACCGTTCGCAGTCATCGATGTTGACGAGGCGTCTGAACGTCGCCGGGCACAGATTCGTGCTTCCCTCGCGACGTGGCTCGTCGTCGAGGCGGACGCGGCGGCGGCCTACGCTGCCGAAGGCGTCCCGACGTTGCAGATCCCGGCGCTCGAGGACGTGACCCCCGGCCCCGGGATGGCCTCGCCCGATGCCGATGATGTCGCGTACATCGTCTTCACCTCAGGGACGACAGGTGCGCCCAAGTCAGTGGCTGTTCCTCATCGCGGCCTCAACAACTACTCGCAGTTCCTCTCCTCGGTGCTTGACCAGGTCAGAGCGGTAGACGCTCCGTTGTCGTGCGCCAGCGTGACCAGTTTCGCGACCGATCTCGGTCACACGGCGATCTTTCCGGCACTGGTCTCGGGCGACACCGTCCACCTTGTCGACAAGCGCACCATGATGGACCCGCTGGCATTCGGAAGCTACATGCGCGCGCACTCGGTCGACGTGCTCAAGTCGACGGCGTCACACATTTCGGTGCACCTTGACCACGGTGCTCGCGACGTCCTCCCTCGGAAGCTCATGATCTTCGGTGGGGAGGCACTGAGCTGGGACCTCGTCGACCAGGTGGCGCAAGATGGCACCTGCAGGGTGCTGAACCACTACGGGCCGTCCGAAACAACGATCGGAGTGCTGACCTACGCTGTCGGTCCACGCCGGGAGGAGCATCGCTCGTGCGCTCACGTGCCGCTCGGCAAACCGATCGACGGGGTGTCGGTCGAAGTCGTGGGCGAGGATCTGCGTGCGGTGCGTCCAGGTGAGACAGGTGAGCTCCTGGTCTGGGGGGAGTGCGTGGCTCTGGGCTACCTCGGGGCACGTGACGCTACCCGGGCCCGTTTCGTTCCGCTCCCCTCGTGGCTCCGACCGTCCAGGGACGGTGCGCCACCCGCGGTCGCATACCGAACCGGTGACACGGTCCGCCGGCTCGCCAGTGGCGACATCGAGTTTCTCGGGCGCAACGATCGTCAGATCAAGATTCACGGTCAGCGAATCGAACTCGGCGAGGTGGAGGCCGCGCTGCGGCGATTCCCGGACGTGCGTAACGCCGTGGTGGTCCACGAAGACGCCACGGGTCTCCGCGCGTTCATCATCCCGGCAGATCCGGCCAACCCGCCGGACGCGAAGTCGTTGCGCAGCCGCCTTCGGGAGGAATTGCCGGTGGCGGCGATACCACGCGGCTTTGCCGTGCTCGAGAGCATCCCGCTGACGCTGAGTGGGAAGCTCGACGCGACCAGGCTCGCGAGTGACCGATCCAATCCGGCGATAACGACCGGGCGCGGCGCGTGAACCAGGGGCGACGTTCGGTGGTTTCCACGGTCGGCCCGGGGTGATGGCAGAGAGGGAAAACATGAACGTGCACGTCGTCGGAGCGTCGATGTTTCTTCCCGGGGGTGTGCGGAGCCGGGCGGATTTCGGCGCGGCATTGTTCGACGACGAATACCACGGCGACCGGGCCACGGTCTTCTCCGACGACGAACTCCGGACCGACTTCACCCGGTTCCGGATCGCTCCACGTCAGGCCCGGGTCATGGATCCGCAGCACCTGCTGATCCTGGACTGCGCCGAGCGCGCCCTGGAGGACGCCGGCATCCGCCCGACGGACCTTGCCGGCAGCCAGACCGGCGTGTTCGTCGGGATGAGCGAATCCGACTTCGTGCACACGCTCGACGTGGACAAGGTCGCCGATAGAAATCGGTCGTATCTCGGCATCGGCAATGTCCGTGGAGCGGCTGCGGGCCGCGTCTCCTACACGTTCGACCTGCGTGGTCCGAGTTGGCAGGTCGACACGACGTGCTCCTCCGGGCTGGTCGCCCTCCGGCACGGCATCATGGCGCTGGTCGGCGGCGATGCCGATCTCGCACTCGTCATCGCGAGTCACCTGGTGCGAAGCGATTTCGGAAAGATGATCCGGGCGGTGACAGGGGCGCTCTCGGAGTCCGACAGGTGTCGGGCGTTCGACGCGAGGGCAGACGGATTCACCATCGGTGAGGGTGTCGTGGCTGTGGTTCTCGCGGCCGATGGGTTCGGGGCGCGTTCGCTCGGGCGGGTGCATTGCGCGGTGAACCACGACGGCCGCACCGCGGGCCTTACCGTCCCCAATCCCAAAGCACAGCGCGACGTGATCGAGCGCGCCCTGCGCATGAGCGGGCTCGACGCCACCGAGATCGACTACGTCGAAGCGCACGGAACGGGGACCCCGCTCGGGGATCCCCTCGAGGTTGCCGCCCTCGCGGCGGCCTATCGCACTGCGGACCGCAAACATCCTCTGCTCATCGGATCCAACAAGCCTCGATTCGGGCACCTTGAGTCGGCATCAGGGTTGCTGTCCCTGATGGTCGCGATCCAGGTCCTGGAGAGTCAGCGTCCACCCGGCAGTACGGGCGCGGGTCAACCCAGCGAGCTGATCCCCTGGGCAGAGCACAACATTCGACCGACGCTCGGCGACTTCGACCGTCCGGACGAGATGAACAACGTGGGCGTCAGCGCGTTCGGCCTTTCCGGAACGAATGCCCACGCGATCGTTTCCCGGCCCGGGTGAGCTCGGCCCGCGCCCCCAGGCGCGGGGGCCTGTCCCGTGCTGACCACTTACCGGGCAGCCCGCGGACGCACTGCTGGGATGAGAGTGCCCGAGCGGCCCGCTGAGAACGGCGTGCCGACTGGTGTTGCGGGCCGGCGGGGGAAGGGGTTGGCCGCGATGTCGCTGTGTCCCCAACTGCCCGAAACGCCGTGGTTGAAAGGGCGGCAGGCGCCCCTGCCGCGCCGAACCGGTGATTGCCGGACGCATGTCCGGCGCACGGATACCCGTCGCCGGCGGGATTGGTCGAGCCGATATTGTCCGGACATGCCCTGGGGTGTTGATTTTGCGCTTCAGCGCATCCACGGGGCGCGCTGCCGAATCCGCTTATCAGATCTCGCCCGTTGCGGTCAATGAGCACCCAGTAGCGGCAGTGGGCCATTGTGTGAGCGCGCTGGCGACTTCCGCCGGTCATTTCCGGCCGGCGACCAGCCCTTCTGCGAGGTAACTCGGGCGGCAGCAGCTGGCGCACCTTCACCGCCTTGCTCGGATAGTTGGACATCATTTCCGTCACCGTGTCCACACTGTACGTCGGGGCGCCTGGGAGGGCGCTGAGGGTTCGCTGACATCAGCGGGCGAAGTGTTCCGCAGTGTGGATGCGGGTGCTACCGTGAGCGCGATTCGCTGCGAGGGTGCACCGGGTGACTCAACAATCTCTGCGTGAGGCGGCCCATTAAGGCGCCTTCGGCGGCTGACGCTTTCGTGCGTAGGCGACTGGAGGGGTTCGATTGCGGACTGAGGATGCCGTGGCTGGTCTTGTGGAGCAGCTGTTGGAGTTCGATCCGGGGTCGGTTGATCGTTCGGTGCCGTTGTTGGATCTGGGTGCTGATTCGTTGGTGTTGGTGGAGTTGTCGCGTGAGGTGAAGTCGCGGTTTGGGGTTGATGTTTCGGTTCAGCAGTTGCTTGAGGATGTGGTGACTGTTCGTGCTGTCGGGCGTTGGGTTTCGGAGTCGGTGGCTCGGGCCGGCGGTGGTGGTGCGGTGGCCCCGGATCCGGGTGCGGTGAGTGGTGGGTCGCTGGCGGCGCCTGTTTCGGGGGGCGGAGCCGGCGACGTCGAGAATGCGGTGGCTGGTCTTGTGGAGCAGCTGTTGGAGTTCGATCCGGGGTCGGTTGATCGTTCGGTGCCGTTGTTGGATCTGGGTGCTGATTCGTTGGTGTTGGTGGAGTTGTCGCGTGAGGTGAAGTCGCGGTTTGGGGTTGATGTTTCGGTTCAGCAGTTGCTTGAGGACGTGGTGACTGTTCGTGCTGTCGGGCGTTGGGTTTCGGAGTCGGTGGCGCGGGCCGGCGGTGGTGCGGTGGCCGCGGAGCCGGAGGCAGTGAGGGGTGGGCCGTCGTCGACGCCTGCGGCCGAGGGCGGCACCGGTGAGGTGCAGGAGGCGGTGGTGACACCGGCGGTGGAACGACCCGGGCACCAGCGGGACCGGGGCGCGACCTATACCGCGGCCACCGTCGCTTCGCGGGCGCTCAGCCAGCGGAGCCAGGGGCATCTGTGCAACAACCGGAAGATCGCCCAGCGTGAGCACGAGGAGCGCGCGGCGTCCTATCCGATCTGGATCGACCGGTCGAGCGGCGCCCACGTGTGGGATGTCGACGGGCGGAAGCTGATCGACCTCACGATGGGGTACGGCGCTCACCTCTTCGGCCACAATCCCGACTTCGTCCGTGAAGCCGTCGAGCGGCAGATCGAGCGCGGGCTTCACATCGGCGCCGAGATCGCGCAGACCGCAGAGGTGGCTGAGCTGCTCTGCGAGCTGACGCAGATGGACCGGGTGAACTTCTGCGTCACCGGAACCGAGGCGGTCTTCACCGCGATTCGCCTCGCCCGCGCCTACACGGGACGGGCGCTCGTCGTTCTCCTGCAGGGCGCCTACCACGGTCATTCCGACTCCACCCTCTTCAGCCCGCGTCCGGGGAAGCGCCGCGAGCACCTGGCGACCCCTTCCTTCCCCGGTGTGTCCCCGAGCGCCGCGGAAGATGTCCGGGTACTGCCCGTGAGCGAGCAGCACCTGGCCGACTTCATGGCCGCCCACGGCGAGGAGGTCGCCGCCGTGGTGATGGAGCCCCGGCTGAACCAGTCACCGGATGCCGACCTGGCGTCGCTGGCGCGATCGGCGCGGAGCCTCACCGAGAAGGCAGGCGCCCTTCTCGTGTTCGACGAGGTCCTCACCGGGTTCCGGTTCCACGTGCGAGGCTTCCAGGGGATCTATGGCGTCCGTGCGGACCTCGCGACCTACGGCAAGACGCTCGCCGCCGGTCTGCCGATGGCCGCCGTGGCAGGCCGGGCCGACATCATGGACCTGATCGACGGGGGGCCCTGGACCGACGAGGTTCGCGCCGACCCGGACCGCCTGTCGTTCACCGGGGGGACCTACGCGAAGCATCCGCTGTCCGTGGCCGCGGCAGGGGCGGTGCTGCGGCAGCTTGCCCGGGAGGGCGCCGGCGTACTCGCCGAACTCAACGCCGCGGGCGACGACCTGCGTGGGGCGATCGCGCGCGTCCTGGAGGACTCCGGCGTCGGCGTCCGCGTGCTGGGCACCGGGTCCTTCTTCCGCTTCGTGCCCGCGACCTCGACGAGCTTCGCGTACGGCGGGAAGGCGTTCCACGAGTTCCGACGAATGATGATCGCCGAAGGCGTACTCGTACCGGAGACGGGCAACTGCTTCCTGTCTCCCGCCCACACGGCCGATGTCCGCCGCGCCGTCCTCGATGCGGTCGCCGGCGCGACGCAACGGCTCGCCCGCGGCGGCGACGCGGAGGTCCGCCCCGGGACCGGCCGGTCCCCGTCGGTGAGCCTCGCGCTGTTCGGCTTCGCGGCCAACGGCGAGAACGACATCTACTCGCGCCTGCTCGACCTGGTCGAGGCTGCCGAGGCCGAGGGCCTGGAGAACGTCTGGCTGCCCGAGCGTCACTTCGACGACTTCGCGGGGTTCTCGCCGAACCCGGCGGTGCTCGGCGCCATGGTCGCGATGCGCACCTCGCGGATCGGCATTCGGGCGGGCAGCAGTGTGCTGCCGCTCCACTCGGCGATCTCCGTGGCGGAGGACTGGGCGATGGTCGACGTCGCCTCCGGCGGGCGGGTCGGGCTCGGTGTGGCGTCCGGCTGGATGAAGCGCGACTTCGTCCTCTCCGAGGGGACCCACGCCGAACGCCGTGCGCTCTTCCGGACCCGCGTCGCGCAGCTGGAGCGTCTCTGGCGCGGCGAAGCGCTCGCCATCGAGGGAGAGTCCGGCGAGCGCACGGAGGTCCGGCTGCACCCGCGCCCGCTGAGCGATCTCCGACTCTGGCAGGCGTGCGTGGGATCGCCCGACTCCTTCTACGAGGCGGGCCGGGCCGGGCGCGGAGTGCTCACCAACCTGATCCAGCAGGACCTGGCGCAGCTCACCGGCAACCTCGAACGCTATCGGCAGGGCCGGCGCGACGGTGGGCTCCCGCCGGACGGCGGAGACGTGACGGTCCTGCTCCACGCCGCGGTCTCCACGGATGAGGCGACAGAGCAGCGGAACCTGGAAGCGCTCGAGCGCTACATGTTCGCCACCTTCCGCAGCACGCACGACAACCCCGAACTCGTCTCGGTGGACACCTGGGCGCCGCGGATGAAGACGGCCGCGAATCGGCTACGCGACGGGCTGTCGCTCGTCGGCCCCGAAGAGGAGTGGGCGAAGCTGACCGTCGAGCTCGCCCGGCTCGGCGTGACCGACATCGCGTGTCTCGTCGACTTCCTGCCGCCGGGACAGGCGTGGAACGACACGATGCGAGCGCTCGGCCGGCTCAGCGAGCGGTTGGCGAGCACCCCCGCTGAAGCGGCGTCATCGGCGGACCGGCCGGCCGAGAAGGCGGACCGGCCGGCCGCACCGGCCGGGAGGATCGACGCGGCGCCGGGCGGGTCCGGCGGTGACCGTACGGACACCCGGCCGGTGCACCAGCCCGATGCCGGGGTGGCCCACCGCGCGGACGAGGTGAAGCCCGTCGGTTCGGCGGCGCAGGATCCCTTTCCCGTCTCGATCAGCCGAGCCGCCCGCGAGATCTGGGCCGCGTGTCAGATCAGCGCGGAGACGCGCGAGGCGTACGTCATCGACCGCACCTTCCTCATCTCCCCGGCAGTCGACCTCGACCGACTGCGGCGGGCCTACCTCGACACCATCGAGGCGCAGCCTGCCTATCGTCTACGCGTCAATACGGATGGCGTTGACGGGTGGGTGGAGCCGTTTGGTGAGGCGCATCGCCGGAGCTGGCAACTGATCGACGGCGTCGCGGAGTCCGTGGGGGAGTTCGCGGCCGCCATCAGGGTGAGGTCGTCCGCTGAACCACTCGACCCGGTCGCGCGCTGCGGCGTCCGGCTGACCTGCCAGCGGTCGACCAACGGGGTGTTCGTCAACCTCCGCGCGTCGCACGTCGTCCTCGACGGGATGCGATTCGCCGAACTGCTCGACTCCGTGGCGGCGCGCTATCAGGGCAGACCCCTCCAGGAGCTGGCGATCCCCCCGGTGGCGGAGTTCGACCGGGACTCCAGGCAACGGGACCGGGCGCACTGGACCCGGTGGGTGGACGCCCTGCCGGACGAGGCGTTCGAGACCGGGTTCGACGCGCGGACCCTCGACCGTCGTGGCTACCGAGTGTCGGGCCGCCTCGCCCAGGGCCTGCGCGCGGGCCTCGCGTCGTACGCCCGCTCCGAGCGGTCGACGTCGTTCGCCGAGGCTCTCCGGGCGGCGGCGGA
This sequence comes from Micromonospora sp. CPCC 205546, assembly GCF_036902715.1. Taxonomy (NCBI): domain Bacteria; kingdom Bacillati; phylum Actinomycetota; class Actinomycetes; order Micromonosporales; family Micromonosporaceae; genus Micromonospora; species Micromonospora sp. CPCC 205546. The sequence continues at coordinate 107,479 of NZ_JBAKHL010000014.1, read as the reverse complement.
GATCATCGATGAGACGCTCGGACGTCACCACCTCTACGCGTTCCCCGCCAAGCCGTCGGTGGTGGAGTACGGCAGCTGTGCCGTGCTGGCGCCGTTCTGGCTGGGGCCGGTGACCGGGAACGACCCGCGCCCCTCGGTCAAGGGCGCCGTCATGTCGGGGGTCGAACACGCTTCCCTCACCTTCCGCCAGGTGTTCCACGACGTCACCCGTCGCGTGCAGACGCCCACGGTGACGGTGTCGTGGGATAACCTCGAGGCGTTCGCGCTGGGCGGCCACCAGGTCGACGAGGTGTCGATGCCCACCGACGTGGTCCGGTTCCCGCTCGCCGTGACCTTCACCCAGCGGCCGGGTGGCGACGTCGAACTGTCGATCGACGCGGCGCAGGCGTTCCTCCCGAAGGACCGGGGCGAGCTGCTGCTCGCGCGGTTGGTTCGCGGTCTCGAGGAACGGTTCGTCCCGACGGCCGAAGCGGAAGCCGACCCGGCGGGCGACGCGCGTGCCCACGAGGACGGTGGCGCGGACCGCGCGGACCGGGTCGGGGAGCGGGTTCCGGCGCAGGCGCTCGCCCGGCTCGTCCGTGGCCTTGCCTCGCCGCTGGGGGACCCTGGCGCTGCGGAGGCGCGGCTCGACGGCCGCGTCCGCCCGCTCGACCTCGTCGTGACGAAGGCACGTGCGTCCGCGCGCGTCCTCGCCGAGGAGGAGCCGGGATCTCTCGACGCCGAGGCCGTGGTGATCGACGTCGACACCGCGTTCGACGCCACCGTGGCGCTGCTGGTGACCGGCATGGTGGGTCTCGCGGGCCGGGTCCGTGCGGCGGGCGGGTCCGGTGGGCTCGTCATCGTGGGCACGGGTCGGTCGGGCGGACGGTCCGATGGCGACGGAGCCGTCTTCGCGTTGAGCCGCTGGGCGATGGTGGGCGCGGAGGAGACGCTCGCACTCGGTGCGTCGTCGGCCGAGGAACTCGACGCGGCCCTGTCGCACGTGCTCCGCGCGGTGCGAGCCGACCAGGGGTCCGAGGTCGTGGCGGCGCTCCGCGCGCTGGTCGACGAGTACGTGGGCGAGGCGGATCCGGACCACGACGGTGACGGCCGCCGGCCGGCCGGTGCGGGAATCCACGGCTACGTTCCCGAGCTGGTGCGGGGGATCTGGAAGCGGGTGCTCGACGGGTCCGTCGATTTCGGCGACGAGGACGACTTCTTCGATCTGGGTGGCGATTCGGTCGACGCGATCCGGATCATGGCGATCCTGAACCAGGAGCTGCGCACCGAGCTGGACGTAGCGTTGATCTTCGACAACCCGACGGTCAGCGAGCTGAGCCGGGCGGTAACCGCGCGCATCTGAGACAAGTCAGGTTGCTTCGATCGAAGGGTGAGGGAATGGCTCTGGAAGTCAGGACGACGTTCGGGGAACTCCGCCAGTTCGCTGCGTGGGTGGAGCCAGACGCGCGCACCGCGGCGCAGTACGGTTTCCGGGACACGACGATTCCCGACAGCGCACAGGCGATCGTGGATTCCGATCTCGCCGTGTCCACGACGAACGGCCGCGGTCCCATCGTCGAGGACTCCCGTGCGGACTGGGCGTTGTTCTGCCAGGAACGGTTCGGGCTCCGGTCCTCGCGTTGGCCGTCGTTCCGCCGTCACCCGCTCAGCGACAGCTTTCTCTGGCGGTCGATCGGCAGCGGCAAGCGGGTGCTCAGCGACGCCGAGGCCGAGGCGTACGACCGCGACGGCTACGTCGTCGTCGAAGACGTGCTCAGCAAGGCGTTCCTGGAGGAGGTGGTCGCCGACCTCGACCGCTTCGAAGCGGAACGCGTGACGGCCGCGAACGTCGCCGGCGGCAAGAACAACATCACGCAGGCCGGCAAGGTGTCGTTCAACGTCCAGCTCGCGCGTCATTCGGCCCCGCTGCGCAAGCTCATCGCGTTGCCGCTGCTGCAGCACATGATGTACGACCTGATCGGGCCGAACGTCCGCCTGTACTGGGACCAGTCGGTCTACAAGAGCCCGAACTCCTGCCTGGCGTTCCCGTGGCACCAGGACACCGGCTACACGTACGTCGACCAGCCCGGCAAGATCGTCACCGCGTGGATCGCGCTCACCGACGCGGACGAGGAGTCGGGGTGCATGTGGGTGCTTCCCGGCGGTCACCGGGTGGGACCGCTCGTGCACGAGAAGGGCGAGTTCGGCAACCGGGTGTTCGCCGAGGACCCGTCCGGGATGATCCCGCTGCCGATGCGGGCCGGTTCCATCATGGTCTTCGCCGGCCTGCTGCCGCACATGACCGGCGGGAACTTCCGGAACTGGACGCGCAAGGCACTCGTCGTCGAGTACGCCCCGGACGGCATGAACCGGATCGCGATCGACCCGTGGGGCGACAGGGTCGTCAGCCCGGCGAACAACCCGCACACGCAGTTCGACGTCCTGCGCGACGGTCGTCCGGTGGTCAGTCGGTAAAGATGCAGAACGAGCAGCGCGTCATCGCCCAGCTTTCGGGTCAGCCGCTTTCCACGGTGCGAATCGAGGGGGCGCCGCAGAGCCTTTCGGAGGTCCTCGACCGGGCGGCGGAAGGCACGTCCACCGTCGGCACCATCGACTCCGACGGGACGCAGCGCGAGGAGACCTGGCGAGCCTTCCGGGACCGCGTACGGCTGATCGCCGGCGACGCCCGTCGCGGAGGCCTCGACCGCGGCCACATCGTGGTCGTAGCCGCGACCGAACCGTCGGAGATCCTCGCGCTCTTCTGGAGCAGCGTCGTGGCGGGGGCCGAGCCGTTGCTGGTGCCGGCCGAACTCCTCGACGATCGCGCAGGAGGCAGCGAGTGGTTGGCCGCGCTCGCCGAGCACGCGCCCGTTCGCGCGCTCGTCCACGCCGGGACCGCCCGTTTCCAGGTCGTCGCCGAGGCGCCGAGGTGGGGGATCGACCCGATCCCGCTGGACCTGGACGAGCCGGGCCGGCACGTCGGCGCCGGTCCCGCTGGCGCCGACGACGGTCCCCTGTCGCTGGTCCACTTCATGACCTCGGGCAGCACGGGCGCCCCGAAGGTGGTGCCGCAGCGTCACCGCGGCATCATCGACATGGCGCTCGGCGCCGTGGCCGTGAACGGGCTCGACTCCACGACGGTCGGCTTCAACTGGATGCCGCTGTCGCATGTCGGCGGCATGCTGATGGCCCACGTCCGGGACGCCGTGATCGCGGCCAGGCACCTTTCCGTCGCGACCCAACGCATCCTCACGAATCCCACGGAGTGGTTCCGGCTCGTGACCGAGCACCGCGTCAGCGCGGTGTGGTCGCCCAACTTCGCCTATCGGCTGCTGGCCAACGAGGCCGAGAACGTCCCGGCCGACGGGTCGGTCGACCTCACGAGCATCCGGTTCTGTCTGAACGGGGGCGAGGCCGTCTCCGCCAGGGACTGCGCGCGCTTCGAGGATTCACTGGGCCGCCTGGGCCTGCCCAAGGGCACGATCGCACCGGCCTGGGGCATGGCGGAGACCTGCTCCGGGGTCCTGTACTCCCCGCACTACGACCCACTCTCGGACTCCTCTCCGACGGTTTCCGTCGGCTTCCCGCTTCCCGGGGTCGAGGTCCGGATCGTGGCGACGGACGCCGCGGACGACGGCCTCGGCGTCGGGCACCTGGAAGTTCGTGGTTCACCGGTGCTGGAGCGCTACCTGGTCGGTGGCGACCTCGCCATGGGCGCCGACGGCTGGTTCCGGACCGGCGATCTCGCCCGGATCGACGACAGCGGCGTGCACTTCGTCGGCAGGGACGGCACCAGGATCGTCGCGAACGGCGTGACCTGGAACTCCGCTGATCTCGAGGGCGAGGTCGAGCAGGTCGACGGCGTCGTGCCGGGAACGTGCGCCATCACCTCCTTCCGGGCGCCGAATCTCGAGCGTGACCAGATCGCCGTGTTCTGTGCCGTCGACGGGGACGCGTCGACGGTGCGCGGAGAAGTCAGACGGTGCGTGGAGACGATCATCGGCGTGCCCGTCACGCACGTGATCGACATCCCGCCGGGTGCGATCGAACGGACCAGCATCGGCAAGGTCCGCAAGGGAAGGCTCGTGCAGAGGTTCGTCGACCCCGACCCGCTGCCACTGTGGGAGTTGCAGTGGGTGGCCCGTACCTCGCCTGCGGAGGTCACACCGGCGGGAGCGCGGGGTCAGGTGCGCAAGCCGGTCGTCCTGCGCGGGCGCGGGCTGGTCCACTCGGCCGTGGCCGGCTGGGCGCCGCGGCAACTGCACGAGGCGATCGAGCACTGGCGTGACGTGGCCGAGCCCGACCGGTTGCGGGGGCAGGACGTCGTGATCCTCGTCGAAGCGCGCGAGGGCGATGCCCGGCGGCTACCCCGGTCGCATCCCGTGGCGGCGTTCCTCCGCGCGGTCGCGCACGGGGCGGGTGCACGCTCCGTACGTACGGTCTGGGTGCATCCGCTCGTGCACGAGCAGATACTCGACGACGTCCTGGATCAGGAGCTGACGGGGGAGACGAGCGCGCGCTCGGCCGTCGCGGATCTGTTCCTGGGCCCCCGCGGTGACCTTTGGCGCCGTGTCCTCACGCCGGTTCCCATCGCAAGCGACGCCCCGCCCGCGGCCCATGCCGTGCTCCTCGGTGGGACGGGACGCCTCGGAGAAGCGCTCGGCGCCGAACTGTCCGCCCGTGGCCTGCGCGTCACGCTCGTCGGCCACCGCGCCCGGTCGCGGAGTGTCTCGGCGGACGGGATCGACCGGGTCTTCACCGACATCGGGTCGACCGCGGCGGTCAGCGACCTGCTGGAGAACATCGGGTGGGCTCCCGCGGAGCGGACCCTGGTCGTCCACCTGGCGGGGGAGCCACGGCCCGCCCCGCAGGACGCGCTCGAGCGTCTCCTCGGTCCGAAGACCGACGGGGTCCGCACCGCCGTGGAGCTGGCGCACGCCCTGGATGCCCCGCTCGCGGTCGTCTCCTCCGTCAACGCGCACGTCGCGGGGACGGGTGTCGAGACCTATTCGGCGGCGTGCGCCGCGGCCGAGGCGATCGCGGAGCAGGCGACCCGGATCCCGGTCACCGTCGTGTCGGTGACGTCGGTGCGCGAGGCGCGGCAGACCGACGAGGCGAACGTGGCCGTGGCCCAGGCCATGGGGCTCGACGAGATCAGCGTCCTGGACATCGCCTCCTGCCTACTGGCCCGGCCCTCCCGCTCCGTGCTGCTCGGGGTACGCGAGGACGTCGCGTTCCTCCCGCGGCGGGACGGCGCTGCGCCGCACTCGTCGGCTCCCGGCTCTTCGGGTGCCGGGACGGCGGACGAGACCGGGTGGTCGCCGACCGTCACCGCGCTCGCGCTCGCGCTGCGTCCGCTCGTCGGCGCGGAGACGGTACGCCCGGACGCCAGCTGGTTCGACATGGGGCTGACGTCAGTCGACCTGCCGAACCTCGCTCGCGCTCTCGCGGGCCGCACCGGGAAGAAGATCGGAGTGCTGGAGCTGATGCGGTTCCCGAGTCTCGCGGCACTCGCGGACCATGTGGACGACAGCGGGAAGAGGAATGTCGGGTGAGCGGCGAGATCGCCATCGTCGGGTACGACGCATGTCTGCCCGCCGGACGTGAACGTGTCGAGATCGACTCGTTCCTGAGGTCCGGGACGAGCGCCGTCGCGGATGTCTCCCGTGACGAGATGCTCGCCGCGGGAGTCCCGGAGTCGGACTTCGGCCGCGAAGGCTACGTCGCGCGGTCGGCCAGGGCGGCGTGGACGCCCGACACCGCCCGCCACCTGGCCGGCCTGACCCCACATGAGCTGGCGATCACCGATCCGCAGCACCTGCTCTTCCTCGACTGCTGCATCGGGGCACTCCACGACGCGGGCATGAGTCCCGACAGCGTTCGTGGCCGCGAGATCGGCGTGGTCGGTGGCATCGGCATGGGGCTGTACGCGGGCCAGGCGCTCGACTCGCACTTCACGACCCGGTTGCAGCGGGATCTCGCACTGCGCGACCAGCTCGCCTTCCCGGAGATCCTCATCGGCAACAGCAGTGACCACTGCGTCGGACGGGTCTCCTACCGGCTGGGCCTGATCGGTCCGAGCGTGAACGTCCAGACGGCCTGCTCGACGGCGCTCGCGGCGGTGGAGCACGCGGTGCTCCTGCTCCGCAGCGGTCGGACCGACACCGTCCTCGCGGGCGCCGCGGCGCTGTACTTCCCCGATCGCCGGGGATACCAGTGGGAACGCGGAGGGATCCTGTCGCCGACCGGGGAATGCCGGGCGTTCGATTCCCGGGCCGACGGCACCGTCGGTGGTAGCGGCGGGGGTGTCTTCGTGCTTCGGCGCTACGACGACGCCGTCGCCGACGGCGACACGATCCACGGTGTGATCGAGGGGATCTACTCCGCCAGCGACGGCGCGCAGCGCGCCAGCTATGCCGCACCCGCCTTCGACGGTCAGGTACGGGTCATCCGTCGGGCGATGGACGACGCGTGCGTCGGGCCGGACGACATAGCGTACGTCGAAGGGCACGGCACGGGCACGACGGTGGGCGACATCGTGGAACTGGGCGCTCTCCACGAGGTGTTCGGCACGCGCCGGAACCCCCTTCCCGTGGGGTCGGTGAAGCCGGCGCTGGGTCACCTCGACACGGCTGCGGGCGTCGCGTCCCTCGTGAACGTCCTGCTCGGGCTGAAGCGCGGCTGGATGCCGCCGACGGTGCACTTCGAGGAACTGAACCCGGACGCGCGCGACTGGGTCGCCCAGCCGTCGTTCCGTCCTGTTCCGCTCCGTCCGGACACCGCGCGAGTCGGCATCAGCGGCTTCGGGGCGAGCGGCACGAGCGTGCACATGGTGCTCTCCGGCGGGCGTGTCCGGCCGGACGGGCCCGGGGAAGGGCACGACGTGCCTGGCCGGGAGCGCCTTTCGATCGACGCCGGCGGCGTCGTGGGCCGTGCGTCCGCGCCTGCCCGGCAGCCCGCGGCGGACGAGGTCGAGGCGGTCGCGCGGCCGCAGGACGGGACGGGCTCCCGCCCCGGGCGGGAGGAGATCGTCAGCGGGCTCGTGGAGATGCTCCGGCAGCGTGGCGACTTCGCCCATCTCAGCGACGAGCAACTCCTGGTGGTCGGGCTGCTCGACTTCGGGATCGACTCGGTCGACCTGCTCGCCGTCGTCAACCTCATCGGCAAGCGGTGGGGAGTTGTCCTGGAGGTTCTGGACCTGCTCACGGCGGAGACCGTCGAGTCGATCGCGGACATGGTCGAGCAGGGACTGGACGAATGAGGTCTCCGGGACATCCGACGGTGCGGCAGCCGGCTGGTCGGCGGGCGGGAAGGCCGCCGACGACGGCCATCGCAGGTCACCGTCGAACGAGCAGGTGATGAGGCGACGGGTGTCACCGACACGTCCAGGCGTCGGCAGCAGGGTCGTCCGGCGGCTCCGGTTGAACCTCTTCGCCGTGGGGTGGCGGCTGCTCCCCGGGTTCACGGCGGGCATCGTCCTGCTCCTGCTGGTGACAGCGGCGGTGCCGGCCGCGTCGATCGTGGCGATCGGGTTCGTCGTGGGCGGCGCGGCCGGCGGCTCTTCAGCGGTCGTGCTGGCCGGTGCGGCGTTCGTGGTCCTCTTCGTCGTCGACCAGCTCTGCAACGTGGTGATCGACGTCCTCGCGGACCGCTACGGGGGCCGGATACAGGAAGAGTCGGAGCGCGCCCTGATCCGAGCCCGCCTGTCCGACCCCGGTGCGGGGTCGCGGGCTCTCCGGGAGGCGCTGGATGCCGTCAGCTCCGCGCCGCCGATGCGGCGGCTCGTGGTGTCGACGGTGCGGTACCTGCTGCTGCGTGCGCAGGCGGTGATCCCCGGACTGGTGCTCGTGTTCGTGGAGCCGCGCGCGGGCGTCCCGGTTCTGGTCGCGTTCGTCGTGCTGTCCGCGACGATGGAGAAGGACTACACGGCCGAGCAGTCGGCGGCGTATTCGGCGGACGAGGACAGTGCGCGCGCGGTGTACCTCGCGAGTCTGGCGTTCCACCGCCGCACGGCTCGCGAGGTGATCCTCTTCCGCGCGGCCGACTGGGTGATCGGCAGGTTCCGCGAGGCCGCGCACGGCGCCCGTCCGGCCACGCGCATCGGCCCGCCGCTGCTGGCGGCGTTGGCCCTCGCGGTGGTCGCGATGGCGTTCGCGCTGATCGTGTTGTCGCGGGCCGGCCTGGCGCCCGCCCAGGTGGTGATGGGCGTGTCCTCGCTGGTCGCGTTGATGCTCGTCTTCGGCGTCACCATGGACGTGGTCTACTCGTCGATGGGCGCGGAGGTCTTCGAACGGGTCCGGCTCGCGACGACGACGGCACACCCGCGGCCGGTCGTCACCGGCTGGAGTGCTCCCCGGGCGGGGCCGGGCAGCAGGATCCGGTTCGAGCGGGTCACGTTCCGTTATCCCGGTGCGGCCGAGCCGGTGTTCTCGCAGCTGAGTTTCGAGGTGGAACTCGGGCGCAGCCTGGCGATCGTCGGCGCGAACGGAGCGGGGAAGTCCACCCTGCTGAAGCTGCTCGTCGGGCTGCTCGCGCCCAGCTCGGGACGTATCCTCTGCGACGGGGTCGAGGTGTCCGCCGAGGCGCTCCGTGTCGCCTGGCGCGACTCGTTCGCGTTCCTCGGCCAGCAGTACGTCCGCTACCCGGCCTCGGCGTACGACAACGTGACGCTGGGCCGCGCGCGGAGTTCGGCCGTGCGCGAACCGCGGGTGCGGGCCCTGCTCGACGGTCTCGATCCGCAGCTGTTCGTTGCGGGAGCGCCACGCCTCACGGCGGCGATGGGCGCGGGGAGTGGTCTCTCCGGCGGGCAATGGCAACGCCTCGCGACAGCACGCGCGCTCGCGGGCATGGTGGACGACGACCGGCGCGTGCTGGTCCTGGACGAGCCGACGGCCGCGCTCGACGCGCAGGCCGAGGCACGGTTCTTCGCCGAGCTCGACGAACTCGCAGGCCCCGGCCGAACGACGGTGATGGTGTCGCACCGCTTCGCGGGGGTCCGGCGAGCAGCCGAGATCCTGGTGCTCCACGACGGCACGATCGCCGAACGCGGGACGCACGCGACGCTCATGGCCGACGACGGGACGTACGCGCGGATGTTCCGTTCGCAGGCAGACCGCTACCGGACGCCGAGCGAGGGAGGTGTGACCGGATGACCTTCCGGGCCGCGCTCCGCGAGCTTCTGGGCCTGTCCTTCCGGGCGGATCGGCGTGCCGCCTGGGTCACCGTCGTGGCGTTCACGGTGCGACCCGTCGCCACCGTCGCCGCGTCGGTCGCGATCGCGATCATGGTGGCCCTGTGGGCCGCGGGACAGCCCACCTCGGGGGTGCCGTTCCTGGTCCTGGCCTGTGTGGCCCTGGTGGTGCAGGTGCTGCTCGGCCGCTACTCGCTCGCCGTCTCGGCTGTGCTGATCGACCGGACGAACCGGCTCATCGACGAGGACGTGCAGCGCGCGCTCTACGACGCCAGGTCGACCGAGCACTTCTCGGAGCGGCCTTTCGTCGACGACCTGCAGATCGTGCGCTCCGAGCAGGCACGGCTCACCGAGGGCGCCGACGTCGTCGGTCTCATCCTCGGTACGACCGTCCGGTTGGCCATGACCGTGGTCATCACGGTGCTGGCGACTCCGTGGCTCCTTCTCATGCCGCTCGCGGCCGTGGGTGCGTACCTGTGTGTCCGGCGGCGCGACGCGGCCGTCGGGGCAGCCCAGCGAGCGGCCGCGGAGGACGCGCGGGTCAGCGGCGAACTTGCCAGCATCGGCACGGACGAGAAGCACACCGATGAGCTGATCCTGTCCCGGGGGAGCGAATACCTCCTGGAAGCGCACCGCGCCACGGCCACGGCGGCGGAGGCGACGCGGAGCGCGGGCCTGTGGCGGGGCGCCCTGTGGACGATGCTCGGGGCCGTCCTGACGAGTGCGGCGCTCGCCGTCGGAGTGGCGGGCCTCGTCCACACTCTCGCGGACGGCACCGTGGGCATGGCGACGACTCTCGCCTCGCTGCTGCTGCTCTCGACGACCACGTCGTTGGTCGGCGCCCTGGCGCGCTACCTGGCGTCCTGCGCGGACTCGATCCGCGTGGTCCGGTCCCTCGACCGGGTGCGCGAGCGACTGCGCCGCGACCCGGGCGTGCACCGCCCGGCGGGCGCGATCTCCGCGGTCGAGCTGCACGACGTCTCCTACCGCTATCCCGCAGCCGCCACCGCGGCGATCGAGGGCGTCTCTCTCCGGCTCGTCGGGGGCCGCATCTACGCCCTCGTGGGCGCGAACGGGAGTGGGAAGACGACCCTCGTGAACCTGCTGAGCGGATTGATCGCCCCCTCGTCCGGGGAGATCCGACTGGGCGGTACGGGGGCGGCCGAGCAGGGCCGGACGCGGGGCCGAACCCCCGACACCACCTACATCACCCAGGACTTCGCCGAGCTGGAGTTCGAGCTTCGCGACGCGGTGCGGCTCGGCGACGAACGTTTCACCGACACCGATGTCGAGAACGCGGTGGAGAGCGCGGGTCTGGGGCAACTCGTCAGGGAGAACGGTCTCGCGCTGCCGTTGGGCGCCACCATGACGAACGGGCGCCGCCTGTCGGGCGGACAATGGCAGCGCGTGGCACTGGCCAGAGGATTCCTGCGATCGGATGCCGCTCTGCTGCTCTTCGACGAGCCGACCGCCGCCATCGACCCGATCGCCGAAGAGATGCTGCTCGACCGGCTCATGTCCCGGGCCCGCGCCGTCGCGCGGGACAGGGCCGGAATCGTCGTCGTGGTCACTCATCGGATGTCGCTCGCGTCCGCGTCCGACGAGGTGGTCCTCCTGCACGAGGGCCGGGTGGCGGGCGTCGGCCCGCACGAGCAGTTGCTCGACGTGCCCCTGTACGCGAAGTTGTACGACGCGCAGCGCCAAGGCTACCTGGACGGGGACTAGCGGACGCGCGCCTCGGCGGGCTGGCCGCCGAGGCGCCACCTCTCCGGTCCCGCGCCGGCGCGGAACGGCCGGCGAGGTCGGCGGCTTCGCGTCTATTCCGCCTGAGCGTCGGCGGGGGCGGTCGATCCGTCGTCGGTGAGTTCGCCGACCGCGTCGCGCCACAGGGTCAGCAGTCGGTGGAGATCGTCCGCTCCGAGAACGTCTGCCGCGCCGATCAGCAGCGTGTTCGTGTCCGAGGGGGACTCGGTCATGAAGATGAGCAACTCGATGGACGCCTGCGGATGGTCGATCTCCACCGCCTTCACGTCGACACCGTCGAGCGCCCAGCGCAGGTCCACGTCCTCCCGCGCGTACGCCAGCACGACCTGGTAGAGCGGGCTCCGGCAGGGGCCTTTCCCGCGCTTCTCGGCGGCGTGGGCGATCAGCGACGCGATGGGGTAGTCACGCCGCCGCAGCGAGTCGCGGACCAGCGTCCGGCACTCCTCGAAAGTCCGCCGCAGGCCTGCGGAGCGGGGTGAGCGCGAGCGGAGGAGGATCAGGTTCTGGAAGAAGCCGACGGTGTCGAAGTCCTGTGGCCTCGTCCGGGTGTCCACGGCCGTGACGAGGCTGACGTCGTCGGTCCCGGAGAGCTGCTTCAGCGCCCAGAGGAGTGCGGTGACGTGGATGGTGAAGCGCGTGCAGCCCAACCGTCTCGCCGCTTTGCCCATGCGAACGGAGATCTCCGGGCCGAGCAGGCCCTCGGTCACCACCGGCCGGGTCGCCTCCGCTTCGAGATTGGTGAGGAATCGTGGCGGCAGTGGCGTGAGGAGATCGAGGATCTCCGGCGACTCTTCGATGGTCGGAAATGTGCTCCGGACGGCCGAGGAATCATAGGGGTGCGGCTCGGGAAGATCCTCCGACCGCCCGGCGTACAACTCGGCCAGGTCATGCTGGAGCACCGCCCTCGACCGCTCGTCGATCGTGATGTGGTCGATGACCAGCAGGAGGCTGTGGACGCCTGGCGTGTGTGGGATCAGGATCGCCTGGAGCATCGTGTGGCGATCGGGAGACATGAACCTGTGGTTGGTGCCCTGGAGCACGTCGTTCACGTGCTTGCGGATGTCGTCCTCGTCGGACATGCCGGTGCTCGGTGCGGTCGTGAACACGTCCGGGCCCTCGTCCTCATGGACGATCGCCAACACCTCTCCCGACTCGGAGAACGCGTAGTTGGTGCGGAGGATGGTGTGCCGGCGGACGAGTTCGATCAGGGCGTCGCGCAGCCGGTCGACGTCCAGCCGCCCGCGGATCAGCAGGTGGGTGCCCACGATCTGCGCGGGCACACCCGTCGCGTGGCGCCCCTTGATCAGGCGGCTCTGGGTCAGCGACGCGGGGTAGACGGTCGCGCGCGACGGCACGCTTCGATCGAGGTGGTTCCTCATCCTGCTCCGCCCCTTCTCGCCGCTGGCCCGGCGACTGCCAACCGGCGTCACTGCCGCAGCCGAGTCTGCCGGACGCGACCGCGAGCGTACTAGCCTCGACGCCCGTCCAGTGAGGCTAGTGCTCTGACCACGAACGTTCACGGTGTGGGTTCAGGCTGCCCGGGGCGGCTTGGCCCCACTGACGTACTCGATCCGGGCGAGCTCGACCTCGCGCTGCGGGGCGGTGGACTCTTTCCACGTCTTGGTCCGCTGGAAGGTGATCCGGTGCCGGTGCAGGATCTGCCGCAGCCGTTTCCGGCCGATCCGGACCCGTCGGGTGGAATGCACGCGCAGGTGGTCGACGAGCTTGCGGATGCTCCACGGGTGAATGGCCTCCCCCGCTTCTCGGGGCGGGTGTTGGCCGTCTCGACGATGAACTGCTCGGCATCGCTACTGATCTGGCGGGGACGGCCACCCGCCCGCCGAGGGTCCAAGCTGGCCATCCCCATCTCATTGAACCGTCAGGCACCAGCGGCGGGTCACGGAGAAGTAAAGTGGGCGGTGATCTTCATCAGGAATCGGCGTTTCGGCCTGCTCTGGACCAGTACGCTACTGTCCAACCTGGGCAACTGGCTGATGATCGTCGCGGTGCCGGTCTACGTCTACACGATGACGGGGTCGACACTCAGCAGTGGGTTCGCCTTCGTCGCCCAGACCCTTCCCGCGATCGTCTTTGCGCCCCTGGCCGGGGTGCTGGCCGACCGGTGGGACCGGCGGGCGGTCATGGTCGGAGCGGACCTGCTGCGCATGGTCATCGTGCTGGCGCTGATCGTGGTCGACGATCCGGGAATGCTGTGGCTGCTCTATACGGCGATGTTCTTCGAGAGCGCGATCGGGAATTTCTTCCAGCCCGCGGCCCGGGCGGTGGTGCCCGCCGTCGTCGGTCGGGGCGGTGACCTGGAGGCGGCGAACGCCTGGAACACGGTTGCGGGCGGCATCGTCCGCCTCGCCGGCGCGCCCCTGGGTGGTGCGCTCTACGCCCTCGTGGGTTTCGACGGCCTGGTGCTGATCGACTCCGCGACGTATCTGCTGTCCGCCGTGCTGATCTTCGGAATGGGCCCGCTGCGCGTGGCCGACAATGGGCGCCAGCCGGACACGTCCTCCTGGCTGGCCGCCTTCTGGGAACAGGTCCGGGAGGGCCTGGCCTTCCTCTCCAGGCACTCGGTACTCCGCGCGACGCTCATCGTCTCCAGCCTCTTCCTGTCGGCCAACGCCGCTCTGAACGTGCTTCTGGTGCCGTATGTCATCGACGTCCTCGGCGGCGACGCCAGCGACGTGGGCATTCTGATGGCGGCACTCGGCGGCGGCTTCCTGGCCAGCGCGTACGTCGGCAACGTACTGTCCCGCAGCGGGCTCCTCCGGCTGTCGTTCACCGGTTGCCTGGCGGCGATCACCCTCTGCTTCGCCGGGCTCTTCCTCATCCACCACTTCGTCGCCGCGCTGGTCTTCATCGCCCTGGCCGGTCTGCCCGGTGGCGCGCTGCTGATGCTGGTCCAGGTCCAAGTGCAGCGTCAGACCCCGGACCGCCAACTCGGTCGGGTCGGATCCGCCTTCTCGGCCGCCGAGATGGCCGCCACCGTCGTCGGCGCGTCGGCGGGCAGCGTCGCCGGACAACAGCTGCCCCTCACCACCACGGTCTGGCTCGTGATCGGCGTGTCGGCGGCCAGCGCGGTGCTCGCCGCCGCGCTGCTACCCACCCGACCCGGACCGGCGGCAGCGGGACCGGAGGCTGCAGCGGAACCGGCGATGGCGAAACCGGTGACGATGGCTGAGCGGCATTCATTGCGGGTTCTGCCGCCGCCACAGCCTGAATGCCGCCACAATGCCGGCCTGGCGACCCAGACGGCATGTCGACCAACACCGTGAACGTTCGTGGTCACGGCACTGGTTGGTGGCGTGTCGAGGCGTGTGGGGCGACGGAGCCCGGGCAGGCGGGGTCTCCATTCCCGAGGCGGCGGCGCGGATCGGGTTGGGCGCAGGGTGGCAGGGAACTCGTCGTCGCCGCAGGAAGTCGGAATGCCGCGACCGCACGGACGGTAGCCGCGGGGCTTCTTTCCGTTGGGCGTCATCGACGCGACCTGGAATCCTGCTTGAAGGGGCCAGGTGCGGGCAGGCGCTGTCCCTTGTCGGCTGACGACGGGTCGCGGTCGGCTTCCGCTGGCCCGAATCCCCTGACACGTTTCGAGTTCCAAGCGCCGAAGACGCTCGGTCCGTCCAGGTAGTCGGCCTGTCGGCAGTATCAATGGCCGACGGTCGCCCCGGCCGGGGAAAGGCTCCCACCGCTGTCGGGGGCCCAGGCGGGTGCTTCGGAGCCGGGTGCCGGGATGAGCAAATACGACCGGTATCAGACATAGCGGCGCGAATGCAGTCCCTTGCGTGGCACCAGGTGCGCGGCTACGCTCGCCGCATTGAAGATCGCTATTGTTGAACTGTCGTTTCATGCTCCGTTCTATGCACGGTTGTACTCGCTCCACGGGGAGTTTATTCGATGTGTGTCATCGGCACAGATCGAATTCGTCCAGCGCTTCCGGTCGCGCTATTTTTGCTGTGAATCGTCGCGCCTTCTCAGGTGACTGTCCTTCATTCGAGGCGGTCTGATCCGCAGGTGACGTCACGCGCCGCAAGGCGCGGAGTCGGGTGCGGTTCGGCCGTGCAACTTCCGTAACGGGGGTCTTCAGTTGCAGCTCGCACCCGAGGGCTCCGCCCTGATGTCAGGACGGTTGTCCAGCGCCCCGTCCCGTCAGGTGCACGACGAAATCCTCCGACCGCAGTTTGGCAGGATCGACGAATCCACGCTCAGCGCGGACCCCGCCACCACCATGTCCGATACGTCCATGGCAATCGAGCGATGGGTGCGTGGTCAGCTGACCGAGGCGGTCCCGACCCGGCACGTCGACCGCAGTCGTGACGATTCTCAGGCGACCGTGACGGCGTCCCCCGGCGCCTCAGTGCGACCGCCACGCAACGGATGCGACCGCCTGGGGAACGTCATCGCCACCGGCTCCAGCAGAGCGGAGGTCGTCCGCCGGATCCATACCGCCGTGGACCAGGTCCAGCTGCTGGTCGACGAGGACCGCCCGGACGTCTTCAGTGACGACACGTCCCTGGCCCCGGCCCACTGAGAGACGACCATGACGCACACCTCGCTCATCGCGGCCCTGTCGGCCTGGGCGGACACCCGGGCGGACGACCACGCGCTGACCTTCGTCGACAGTGCCGGGGCGGCGACCAGCACCACGTACGGGCAGCTCGACGAGGGCGCCCGTACGGTGGCCGGCCACCTGCGGTCGGTCGCCGAACCGGGCGACCGGGCGCTGCTGCTCTTCCCACCCGGCCTCGACTACGTCACCGCCTTCCTCGGCTGCCTCTACGCCAACGTGGTCGCGGTGCCGCTCTACCCGCCGGGCCCCAACACGCGCCTCGACCGCGTCACCACCGTGGTGCGCGACTGCGGAGCCACCCACGCGCTGACCACCGCGAAGCTGGTCGAACCGCTGTCGGGGCTGGCAGCCGAGCCGGGCGGACCGGTGGTGCACCCGATCGAGGAGGTACGGGCGCAGGCCGCCCCGGTGGGCCCCCGCCGGCCGGGGCCGGGCGACCTCGCCTTCCTCCAGTACACCTCCGGCTCGACGGGCGATCCCAAGGGGGTCATGGTCGGCCACGGCAACCTCACCGACAACCACCGGGCCATCGCCGCCGGCTTCGGGATCAACGCCGACGACGTGGTGCTCAGCTGGCTGCCGATGTACCACGACATGGGCCTCATCGGCACCACGCTGCTGCCGCTGTTCGTGGGCGTACCGGCGATCCTGCTCGACACGTTCGCGTTCGTCCGGGATCCGCTGCGGTGGCCGGCGGAGGTGTCCCGGTTCAGGGCGACCCTCTCCGGTGGACCCAACTTCGCCTACCAGCTCCTGGCGGACCGCTCCGCCGCCGGGCTGCTCGACGGGGTCGACCTCAGCTCGTGGCGGATCGCCTTCAACGGCGCGGAGCCGGTGGACAGGCGGACGATGGACGCGTTCGCCGCCGCGTACGCGCCGCTGGGGTTCGACCGCCGGGCGTTCTATCCGTGTTACGGCCTGGCGGAGGCGACGCTCTTCGTCAGCGGCCCCGAGGCGTCGACCGGCTACCGCGCCCGCACCTTCGATCGGCACGCTGTCGAGACGGGCCGGCTGACCGAGGCGACCGGAGCGGCAGGGACGGATCCGGTCACGCTGGTCTCCTGCGGCACCCCGCCACCGGGTACGACGGTCGCCGTGCGCCGCCCGGACGGCGAACCCTGCGCCGCGGGTCAGGTCGGCGAGATCTGCGTGAGTTCCGGCGGGGTGGCCGCCGGTTACTGGGGCAGGTCCGACTCCGCCGCGACGTTCGCCGCCACCGTCGGCGGTCGGCAGGGGACGTTCCTGCGTACCGGGGACCTCGGCGCGATGTACGACGGCGAACTCTACGTCGCGGGACGCCAGAAGGATCTGATCATCCGCGCGGGCCGCAACTACCACCCGCACGACATCGAGGCCGTCGCCACCGCGGGCGACGAGCACCTGCGCCGGGGCGGTGCCGCGGCGTTCCAACCGGAGACCGGCGATCAGCGGGTGGCGCTGGTGGTCGAGGCGTCCCGCGGCGGGCTGGCGCGGCTGCGCGCGGACCCCGCGCTGCTCACGTCGCTGACCGGCGGGCTGCGGCGCCGGGTGGCCGCCGAGTGCGGGTTGGACCTCGACGACGTGGTCGTCGTCATGCCCGGCGCGATACCGAAGACCTCCAGCGGGAAGATCCGCCGGCGTGCCACCAGGGAGCTGTTCGTCGGCGGACGGCTCAAGCTCGTCGTGCCGGCGGTTCCGTCCGCGGCACCCGGGCGGGCCGCCGCCGACGCCCACCCCGGCGACCGGGCCGCTGCCGTGGAACATCTCGTCCGGCGGTACGCGAACCTCGGCGGGTCCGAGTGGGACCCGTCGCTGCCGCTGGCGGCGCTGGGACTCGGTTCGCTGCGGCTGATCGAACTCAAGGCGGCGGTCGAACGGCTGGTGGACGGCACCCTGGACGCCGAGCTGTTCTTCGGCGACCGGTCGGTGGCCGAGCTGGTCGCCGCCGCCGCGGCGCCCGGCCCGGCCGCCGTACCGCTGCCGGCGCGGACCGGCGCGGTGGGTCCCGCCTCGGCCGGCCAGGTCGAGCTGCACTTCTACGACGAGGTGTCCCGCGGCAACCGGGCGAACAACCTCGCGATCGCCCTGCGCGTCTCCGGTCGCGTGGAGGAGGAACTGCTGCGCGCCGCGATCGACACGGCCGTCGCCAGGCACCCCGCGCTGCGCACGACGCTCGGACCGCTCGGCTCCGGCGTCCAGACCGTTCACGACCACGGCGCGGTCGACTGGGAGTGCCGGGCCTTCCCGGACGGCCCCGACGAGGCGGTACGGGCCTACCTGCACGAGCGGGCCTACCGCCCCTTCGACCTGGTGAACGGCCCGTTGGTGCGGGTCGGGGTGGCGTACCCGCCGGGCGGCACGGTGCTTCTCGTGGCGTGTCATCACGCGGTGGTCGACCACTGGTCGCTTCAGCTCCTGCTCGCCGAGATCCTGCCCCGGATCACGGGTGGCGACGTCCCGCCGGCCACGGCGGGAGCGAACGCGGCGGACGCCACCGACTGGGCCCGGCTGCAGCAGCGGGCGCGACTCGCCCCCGATTGGCGGGACCGGGTCACGGCCCTGGCGCAGAAGTGGCGGCCTCTGCGTGACCTCGTCCTCTTTCCGGAACGACCTGCTCCGGCCCGGTCGCCGCGACGACGACCGGATCCGGACCGGCACCGGGCCGGCTGGATCGACTTCGAGGTCGACCCGGACGTCGTACGGACCCTCCACCGGCACGCGGCGCGGCGCGGCTTCACCCCCTTCGTCTCCCTGCTGACCGCCTACGCCGAAGCCCTGCACCAGGTGACCGGCGAGCCGCGGATCGTCATCGGCGCGCCGCATCACGGGCGCACCGACCAGCGCTTCGCCGGCACCGTCGGCTACCTGGTCAACATGGTGCCCATCCTCGGTGACCTGACCGACCGGCCAGATCCGTCGGCGCTCGAGGACCGCCTGTGGCGGGAACTGCGGACGGCACTGTCGACCGCGGACGTTCCCTTCAGCGACCTGGTCCGGGCACTCGCTGCGGACCGGCACGGCCAGAATCCGCTCTTCCAGGCGACGTTGACGCTCCAGCAGCCGGTGGACGGCAGCGACGTGGGACTGTCCGTGCCCTGGATCCGCCGGCGGCGACGGATCGGGTCCCACGACGTCGAGACGTACGACCTGCCGCCCGTGGACGCCGCCTTCGCGACGAGCCTCTACGGCGCCCTCGACGCGGACGGGATCGCGTTCCGCCTCGTGCATCAACGCAACCTCGTGCCTGCGGAGGTGGCAGCCGAGGTGTGCCGGCGGTTCTCCGAGAACCTCGCCCGGTTGGTCCGACGGCCGTCCGCACCACTCGCTCACGACACGGTTCGACTCAGCTAAGGCGGAGATGATGACTGCTTCCGATGGTGCCGTCGGTAATCTGGTGGAGTCGTTCGACGAGGTCGTCCGACGTCACCCGGACAGCGTCGCGGTGTGCTGCGGGGACCGGCGGATGTCGTACGCCGAGGTGGCCGCCCGGTCGACGGCGCTCGCCGCGGCGATCAGGGCGCGGGTCGACGACCCGTCGCAGCCGGTGCTGCTGCTCCTGCCGCGTTCGGTGGACATGGTGGTCGCGAGCCTGGCCGTGCTGCGGGTGGGCGCGGCGTACGTGCCGGTCGATCCGTCCACTCCCGCCGCCCGGGTAAGGCTGATCGTGGCGGACGCGGCGCCCTCGGTGGTGCTGACGACACCCGAGCTGGCGGAGCTGCTGTCGCCGGACACCCCGGTGATGGGGCCGCAGGACGTCGCGGAGGACCGCAGCGACGACACCGACGGGCGGTGCCCCGCGGCGTGGGACACCCGCGCCTACGTAATCTACACCTCGGGCACCACCGGGCGGCCGAAGGGCGTGCAGGTCAGCCACGGCAACGTGCTGCGCCTGATCCGGGTCACGCAGCCGCGGTTCGGGTTCGGCGCCGGGGACGTCTGGACGATGTTCCACTCGTTCGCCTTCGACTTCTCCGTCTGGGAGATGTGGGGGGCGCTGCTGTCCGGTGGCCGGCTGGTCGTCGTGGGACAGGACGTCGCACGGGACCCGGTGGCCTTCCGGGCGTTGCTCGCCGAGGAACAGGTGACGATGCTCAGCCAGACGCCCACCGCCTTCAACAGCCTGGTCGCGCACGAGGTCACCCAGCCCGACAGGCTGCCGCTGAAGTGGGTGGTCTTCGGCGGCGAGGCGCTGCGCTTCGGTGACCTCCGGCCCTGGGTGGGCAGGTACGGCGACCAGCAGCCGCAGCTGGTCAACATGTACGGCATCACGGAGACGACGGTCCATTCCTCGTACCGCAGGGTCCTGGCGGCCGACCTGACGGGCACGGCGAGCCTCATCGGCCGTCCGCTGCCGGATCTCGGTTTTCTGCTCTGGGACGAGCAGGGCCGGCCGGTGGCCCCGGGCCGGACCGGTGAGATCGTCGTGACCGGACCAGGGGTGGCCACCGGATACCTGGGCCAGCCCGAGGCGACCGCCGAGCGGTTCCTCGACCTGACCGTCGACGGCAGGCCCGTGCGCGGATACCGCTCCGGTGACCTCGCGCGCCTGACTCCCGCCGGGGAGTACGAGTACCTGGGGCGGGCCGACGACCAGGTCAAGATCCGCGGGCACCGGGTCGAGCTCGGGGAGATCCACGCGGCGCTGACCGCGGTGCCCGGCGTCGGGCAGGTCGCGGTGACCGTCCGCCGGGCGCGGCCGCAGCGCAATCCGGTGGTGAAACAGCAGGCGGTGTCCGGGGGGATCTCCTCGGTCCGCAGTCTCGTGCGCACCGGGCAGCCGGCGGCGTCGGGCACCGGCAACAACCGGGCGCAGATCGTCGCGTACGTGACCCACGACCCCGGCTGCGAGCTGGGGGAGATTCCGGAACTGCTGCGGGCGAGCCTGCCGTCGTACATGCTTCCGGCGTTCGTCGTCCCGGTGCCGGAGATTCCCGTCAACGCCAACGGGAAGGTCGACTTCACGCTCCTGCCCGCGCCGACCGCGGCCAACCAGCTCCGGGCGCCGATGGCCACGGAGGCGGTCGCCGACGCCTCGTCGGCGGCCGTGGAGCGGGCGATCTGCGCGCTGTTCGAGGAGGTGCTCGGCGTCGAGGGGGTGGGACCCGACGACTCCTTCTTCGGCGTCGGCGGGGACTCCATCATCGCGGTGCAGCTGCGTGCGGCCGCGGCGAACCGCGGGATGGCGCTGGACCTGGCCGACATCTACGAGCTGAAGACGCCGCGCGCCCTGGCCGCGTACGCGGTCGGCACGGACGAGTCGGTCGACCCGCCGGTCGAGCCGTTCAGTCTCGTCGACCCGGCGGACCGGGCGCTCCTGCCGGCCGGCACGGTGGACGCCTACCCGGTGGCGACCCTCCAGGCCGGCGTGCTGTTCCACAGCGCGTACGCCGAAGGCGTCAACATGTACTGCGACATCTTCATGTTCCGGCTGCGCGTCGGGTTCGACCAGGACGCCATGAGTCGCGCGCTGGCGCGGGTGACCGAGCGCCACGAGATCCTGCGGACGTCGTTCCACCTGTCCGGCTTCTCGCAACCGCTGCAGGTCGTCCACGCGCAGGCCCGGACGCCGCTGAACGTGGCGGACCTGAGCGGGTTCGACGAGGACCGGCAGCTGGCCGAGTTCGAGGCCTGGCGACGCCGGGAGATGAGCAACCCGTACGACTGGGCGCGGCCGCCGCTGGTCCGGTTCACGGTGCACCTGCTCGGCCCGGACGAGTTCATGTTCTCCATGAGCTTCCACGACACGATGTTCGACGGGTGGAGCGAGACGTCGCTGCTCGCGGAGATCCTCGTCGACTACTGGCAGGACCTGCAGGGCATCGCGTCGCACGACCGGGCCCTGCCCGTGCGCCGGTACGCCGACTTCATCGCCAAGGAACAGGCCGTGCTCCGCGACGAGGCGGTCCGGGAGTTCTGGCGACAGGAACTGGTCGACGTCGAGCCGAGCCTGCTGCCCCGCCTGGCCCGGGGCTCCGGCGACGTCCACGAGGGGCGGATGGGCTTCCTCAGCGTGGACCTCCCGGCGGAACTCTCCGACCGCCTGCACCAGCTCGCCGCCGCCTGCGGGGTGTCGGTCAAGCACGTGGTGATGGCCGTGCAGGCGCGGGTGGTGATGGCGCTGACGGGACGCGACGACGTCGTGCTCGGCGTCGCCGCCAACGGGCGGGTCGAGGAGGAGGGCGGCACCGAGGTCATCGGCCTGCACCTCAACCTCGTACCCTTCCGGCTCCGGCCGCGGGGCCGCACCTGGCGCGACCTCATCGCGGCGACCAGCGACAAGGAGCGGGAGCTGCTGCCGGTGCGGCGCTTCCCGCACGCCGAGATGCTCCGCCTCGCCGGCGTGTCCGAGCTGACCGACATCATGTTCAACTACACCCACTTCCACGGCTACGAACGGCTCGCCCATGCCACGGGCATCGAGGTGGTGGACGGCTTCGGCTACATCCAGACGAACTTCACCCTGCGGGCCGAGTTCAACAAGGATCCGTTCAGTCGACTGCTCACGCTCGACCTCGAAGCGAACATGGAGCGCATCTCCGAGGACCAGCTCCACGAGCTGGCGGACATCTTCCTGCGGGCGCTGACGAACGTCGTCGACCAGCCGGACGACGAGCCGACGCAGGTCGCCCTGCTCGGTGAGCAGCGGTACGGGGCGTTGCTGGCGATCTCACGCGGGCCGGTCGAGCCGGCGACGGCGACGGGTTTCCTCGAACGGATGGACCGTTCGGTGCGGACGTTCCCCGACGAGGTGGCCGCCGCCTGCCGCGGCCGCGAGATCACCTACCGGGAGCTCGCCGCACAGGTCGAGCGGGTGGCCGGATGGCTGCGTGCGCGGCAGGTCGGGCACGGCACCGTGGTCGGCCTGGCCAGCGGCCGGAACATCGACTACCTCGTCGTCACCCTCGCCATCCTCCGCCTCGGCGCGGTGTACCTGCCGCTGCCGCAGGGTCCGGCCGCGCGCGTCGCCCGCATGGTTGATCGGGCGGAGGCGAGGCTGGTGGTGTGCGACGCGACGCACCGCGAGGCGCTGGCCGCGATCGGTGAGGTCGAGCTGGTCGATCTGGCGGACGTCCTCGACGCCGCTGCCGGCGCCCCGGTCGCGCCCGGTCCCGCCCCGGGGGGTCGGGACAGCGCGTACATCCTCTTCACCTCCGGATCCACGGGCGACCCGAAGGGCGCCCTGATCCGGCACGACGGCATGCTCAACCACATCGAGGCCAAGATCCAGCAACTCGACCTACGGCCCGGCGACCGGCTGGCCCAGGACGCCGCCGCCACCTTCGACATCTCCGTCTGGCAGTTCCTCGCGCCGCTCGCCGTCGGTGCCACGACCGTGATCTACCCGGACGAGATCGGTCAGGACGCGGCGTCGCTGCTGCGGGCCGTCGCCGAGGACGGGGTCACCGTGCTGGAGGTGACGCCCTCCGTGCTCAACATCATGTGCGCCGAACTCGCGTTCTACGGCGTCGACGCGTTCCCTCCGTTCCGTCTGCGCTGGGTCGCCTCGCAGGCGGAGACGCTGACCCCGCAGTCCGCCAACACGTTCCGCCGGCTGCTGCCCGGGGTGGGGCTGCTGAACATGTGGGGGACGACCGAGACGTCCGACGACGTCCTGCACCACCTCGTCGCGGCGGACGTCGACGAGCGGGACGCCTCCGTCCCCATCGGACGGCCCGTGCGCAACACCGCCCTGTACGTGTTGGACGGCGGCCGGGAGCCGGTGCCCACCGGCACGCCGGGGGAGCTGTACGCCGGCGGCATCTGCGTCGGCGGCGGCTACGTCAACGACCCCGACCGCACCGCCGCGGTCTTCGTCGGCGACCCGTTCGCCGTCGACGGGGACGGCGTCATGTACCGCACCGGGGACCGCGGTCGCCGGCTGGCCGACGGCTCGCTGGAGTTCCTCGGCCGGATCGACAACCAGCTCAAGATCAGAGGGAACCGGGTCGAACTCGACGAGGTCAGTCGCGCCCTCGCCGGCGTCGAGGGCGTCCAGGAGAGCGTGGTGACCGTCCGGCGGTCCGACGACGGCGGCAAGCAACTCGTCGGATTCTTCGTACCGGAGGTGGTCTCCGGCGGCGCCGGCGGCTCGACCGAGGGTTCCCTGGTCCGCCGGGACCTGCGGCCCGAGGAGGTCCGCTCCGGGCTCAGCCAGGTCCTGCCGCGCAACGCCATCCCGGACTTCCTCGTCCGGCTCGACGAGTTGCCGCGCACGAGCCACGGCAAGGTCGACACCCGGTCGCTGGCGGCGACAGTGGTGTCCCCGGTCGACAGACCGACCGAGGATAGCCGCGCGCCGATGACCTCGATGGAGGAGGCCGTCGCCGAGATCTGGGCCTCCGTGCTGTCCGGTCGCCGGCCCGGGTCCCAGGTCAGCTTCTTCGACCTGGGGGGCCACTCCCTGCACGCGACGCAGGTGCTCGCCCGGCTGGGGGACCGTTTCGGGGTCCGCCTGCCGATCCGGGAGCTGTTCGAGAACCCGACGCTACGGGGCTTCGCCGCCCGGGTCGAGGCGGCGCTGACGGGGGACCGGGAGTCGGACGTGCCGATCCCGGCGAGGCCCGCCGGCCTGCGGGAGTTCCCGCTGTCCATGGCGCAGTCGAGCCTGTGGTACCTCGACCAGCTCGACTCCGACGGCGCCTACACCGACGGCTACCTCCTGCACCTCCATGGCGATCTCGACGTGACGGCGCTGCGGGCGGCCGTCGACCGGCTCGTCGCGCGGCACGAGGTGTTGTCCAGCCGGGTCGTCGAGCGCGACGGCGTGCCGCTGCTGGTCGTGGATCCCGAAGCGGCGCCGCGCCTGCGGGTACGGCAGGCCACCGACGCGGTGGTCGCGGCGGGGGACGCCGAGGCGATGCTGGAGTACGTCCGGCAGCGGGCGACGCGGCGCATCGAACTCGGTGGCGTGCTGACCGAGGCCACCCTGTACCGCTTCTCCGACCGGGACCACGTGCTCGAGTGGACGAGCCACCACGTCGTCACCGACGGCTGGTCCAACGAGGTGATCCTGCGGGAGATCGCGGAGTCGTACGCGGCCCACCGGGCGGGACGGGAGGCAAACCTGGCCCCCCTCCCGATCCAGTACGGCGACTACTCCCGCTGGCAGCGGGACTACCTCGAATCGACGCCGGCCCGACGCGATGGTGACTTCTGGCGGTCCTACCTGAAGGGGTACGACGGGGAACTCGCCCTCGCGACCGACCTGGAGCGGACCGAGGACCGTGCGCGGGCCGCGGGCCGGCACCGCCGGGAGTGGGACGAGACCTTCTCCGCCGAGGTGCGGTCGTTCGCGCAGCACCACAACGTGACCCTCTTCATGGTCGTGCACGCCGTCAGCGCGGTGCTGATGGCCAAGCTCGCCCAGCAGTCGGACGTGGTGATCGGCGCGGCCGTCGCCGGTCGGCACCCGGCGGAGACGAAGGACCTCGTCGGCTTCTTCGCCAACACCGTGCCGTTCCGCTACCAGGTCGACCCGGAGCACAGCGCACGGACCGTCGTCGCAGCGGTCCGGGACAGCGCCCTGAACGCCCTGGATCACCAGAGCCTGCCGTTGCAGAAGATCGTGGACCTCGTGGGGGCACCCCGTCGACCCGGAGTCAGCCCCCTGGTCCAGGTCGTGGTCTCCGTCGCCCGGTCGATGCGCGGCGCCGCCGCGCTGCCGGGCCTGGACACGAGCGTGACCCAGCTGGGCGCGCAGACGAGCCGATTCGACCTGTTGCTGCACTTCACCGACGAGGACCGGATCGGGCTGACCATCGAGTACGACCGGTCGCTGTTCACCCCGGCGGCCATCGACCGGCTGGCCGGGGCGGCCGACCGGCTGCTGAGGTTCTTCCTGGCCGGCCCGGACCGGCCGGTGGAGGAGGCGACGCTCGTCGACGACGAGGACCGCGGGGCGCTCGGGGAGATCTGGCGGGAGGTGAGCGGCCAGTGTGTGGAGATCGACCACCGCGCGACGGCGACGCTCATCGACTCCCCGCACTGGGGCGCGTACGTGTCGCGGGTCGAGGCGGCAGGGCTGGTCGTCCCGCTGGTGCTCGCCCTGTGAGAACCGGCGATCCGAGACCTGGGGAGAAGCGCGCATGACGTCGACCGACCGCGCGCTACGGCTGCGTCGGCGGCTCGCCGGACGCCGTGACGCGCCCACACCGGCGCTCGGCCGGACCGACACCGCGACGGTCACCGCCGGCAACCTGGTCGCCGCGTTCGACGAGGTCGCCGGTCGGCACCCCGACCGGGTCGCCGTCCGCTGCGCCCGGCAGGCCCTGACGTACCGGGAGCTGGCCACCGCCTCCCGCGCCCTGGCCGGCCGGATCGCGGCGGTCGCGCCGCCCGGGCAGCCGGTCGGCGTGCTGCTGCCGCGCTCGGCGCGGATGATCGTGGCGGCGCTGGCGGTGCTCCGGACGGGTGCCGCGTACCTGCCGCTCGACCCGGAGGCGCCCGCCGTCCGTACCGGCACGATCGTCGGTGACGCGGCGCCGTCCCTGGTGATCACCACGGGTACGCTGGCCGGCTCCCTGCCCGCGACGGTCGCGGCCGTCCTGCTCGACGCGCCGGACGGCGGCGGGGAGCAGCCGGACCCGCCCGCCGCACCGGTCCGCCCGATCGCGCCCACCGACCGGGCGTACGTCATCCACACCTCGGGCACGACCGGCCGCCCCAAGGGGATCGAGGTCTCGCACGCCAACGTCCTGCGCCTGATCGGCACCACGCAGCCCCTCTTCGGGTTCGGGCCGGAGGACGTGTGGACCATGGCGCACTCGTTCGCCTTCGACTTCTCGGTGTGGGAGATGTGGGGGGCGCTGCTCACCGGCGGGTGTGTCGTCGTCGTCGAGGCCGAGGTCATGCGGGACCCGGTCGCCCTGCGGCGTCTGCTGCGGGCGGAGCGGGTCACGATGCTCAGCCAGACGCCCACCGCCTTCGGTTCGCTGGCGGCCCAGGAGGACGAGTACGCCGACCGGCTGCCGCTGAGGTGGGTGGTCTTCGGCGGTGAGGCGCTCCGGTTCGCAGACCTGCGGCCCTGGGTCGCCAAGTACGGCGACGCCGCGCCCGAACTGGTCAACATGTACGGGATCACCGAGACCACCGTCCACGCCTCGTACCGCCGGATCCTCGCCTCCGACGTCGCCGGCACGACCAGCCTGATCGGCACCCCACTTCCCGACCTCGACTTCCTGTTGTGGGACGAGGACGACCAGCCGGTCGCCGACGGTGGGATCGGGCAGATCGTCGTCACGGGTGCGGGCGTGGCCCTCGGCTACCTGGGGCAGCCGGAACTCACCGCGCAGCGGTTCGTCACCGTCACCGACGCGCGGGGCCGGCCGGTACGCGGCTACCGCTCCGGGGACCTCGCCCGGCGGACGCCGTCCGGCGAGTACGAGTACCACGGGCGCGACGACGACCAGGTCAAGATCCGCGGCTACCGCCTGGAGCTGGGGGAGGTGCACGCCGCACTGGTCGCCCGCCCCGGTGTGCGGCAGGCCGCGGTGGTGCCGCACACCGCACCTGGCACGGGAACGCGGCTGGTGGCGTACGTCGTCGGTGACGGGGGCGACGGTCCGGCGCAGCTGCGCTCCTGGCTGGAGGAACGGCTTCCGGCGTACGCCGTCCCGTCCGCGTTCATCCTCGTCGACGCGCTGCCGCGCACCGCCAACGGCAAGCTCGACCGGGAGGCGTTGCCCGACCCGGACCCCGTCCTGACGCCACACGTGCCCGCAGGCGTCGACGACGTCACGCGGTCCCTGCTGGCGATCCTGGCCGAGCTGCTGCCCGGCACCGAGGTCGAACCGGACACCGACTTCTTCCGGCAGGGCGGGAACTCCCTGCTGGCGACCCGCCTGCTGGCCGCCGTACGCCGACAGTTCGGTGTCGTCGTCCCGCTGCGCGACTTCCTCAAGGCGCCGACCATACGAGCGGTGGCGGGCGCGGTCCGTCGGGCCCGGCCGGCCGGACAGGGTGCGGCGGCCCGCCGCCCGGTCGACCTGTTGCCGCTGGGGGACTCCACCACGGGCCGGGCGCCCGTGGTGGCGCTGCCCGGCGTCTTCGGGATCGGCGCCTCGATGGCGCGGCTGTCGACGCACGTGCGGGGCCGCCCGTTCCACGCCCTGCACACCCGCGACATCCTCCGGGCGCGGGACGGCACGCCGTCCGCCGCCGTCGCCGCGCGGGCCTGCCTGGCCGAGCTGCTGCCCGTCGGCGGTCCCGGGGTCCACCTCGTCGGACATTCCCTGGGTGGGGCGATGGCGCTGCACCTGGCCCACGCGATGCGGGCGGTCGGCCGCCAGGTGCGCAGCATCACCCTGCTCGACGCGCCGAGCCCACGATGTCTGCACCAGCGCCTCTCCGAGGATGACCGGACCCGGCTGGTCGCCTTCCTATCCGACGTCGCCCTCGCGTTTCCCGAGCACACCCGCCGGTGGCGCGAGCTCTCCCCGCAGTCCGCGGCCGGGATGGCCGACACGGAGCTCCTGCGCTGGGCCGCCTCCACCGCGGCGCCCGCGCTGGCTGCCACGATCGGCGAGCTCACCGATGCCTTCGCGGACTACCGGACGATGGGACGGATCATGGCGGAACCCGCGCCGGCCCTGGCCGTGCCCGCACTGCTGCTGGTGGCGGGCCTGGAAAGGTCCCACGACGACGACGGGCACACCGAGGGCTGGCACCTGGTGCTGCCGAACCTGACCGAGACGGTGGTGGCCACCAGCCACGAGGGCATGCTGCGTGACCCCGGGGCGGCAACCGTCGCCGAGGCAATGATCGAATTCCAGAGCCAGCAGGACGAGACGGAAGGAAACCCGAGTTGACCCGGGAACCGGCTGCGAGCGCAGCGTTCCGCCCACCGCGACTGGCCAGGATCCTCGTCGGCGGTTCCGGCGTGATGAGCCTGGCCAACGGCGTGACGATTCCCTTCCTCGCCATCTACCTCCGCAACGAACTCGGCCTGTCCGTCTCGACGGTCGGCCTGGTCATCGGCTCCTCCGTGCTCTTCGGCATCTCCGGCGGGTTCCTCGGCGGCGCCCTCTCCGACATCGTGGGACGCCGCCGGGTCCTGCTCTCCTGCCTGCTGGTGGTGATCGGCAGCTTCGTCGGGTTCTTCTTCGCGCGCGACGCCGTGACGGCATTCGTCTTCAACGCGTCCATGGCGTTCGCCACCAGTGCCTTCAGCCCGGTCGCGAAGGTCCTCATCAGCGACCTGCTCCCCGTGTCGTTGCGGGTGAAGTGGTTCTCCTACCAGTACCTCGCGATCAACGCCGGCTACGCCGTCGGTCCGCTGATCGGCGTGGCCCTCGGGTTCACCGGCGCCCGGATCTCCTTCCCCGCCGCCGCCGCCGTGTACCTGGTCTACCTCGCCGTCCTCTGGACGGCCACGCGGCAACTGCCACGACCGTCCACTGCGAACGGCGGGCTGGCGACGCTCGGCCGCAGCACGGGCGCCATCGCCCGCGGACTGGGCGAGTCGGCCCGGGCGGTGATGTCGGACCGCCGCCTGCTTCTCCTGCTCATCGGCGCGATCCTGTTGGAGACGGTGCACAGTAGGATCTCGGTGCTGCTCGCCCAGAACTTCGTCATCGACTTCGCCGACAGCGCCCGGGTGCTCGCCGCGGTCATGACCACCAACGCGGTGGCGGTGATCATCCTCCAGCTCTTCGCCGCCGGCTACGTGCAGCGCTACAACCCGCTGAACGCCATCACCCTCGGCGGGATCCTCACCTTCGTCGGGATGGCCGGCTTCGCGATCTCCGAGCAGATGTGGCACTACATCGTGGCGATGGTGGTGTTCACCGTCGCCGAGACCCTGATCGTGCCGTCGGAGTTCGCGCTCGTCGACCGCATCGCGCCCGAGGACCGGCGCGGAGCCTACTTCGGCGCACAGACCTTCGCGCAGGTCGGCGGGTTCACCGGACCGTTCCTCGGCAGCCTCGTCCTCGCGTCCTTCGGCGGGCCGGCCATGTTCCTCGCCATCGGTTCCCTGGCGTTGGTGAGCGTCGCGATCTACCTGCTGGTCGGCCGGCGCATCCCTGACCTGAGTCGCCACGACCCGCTCCCGGAGACCGAAAAGGCGTCATGAGGGCCGCGGCGGGCCTCCTGCGCCTGGCCGCCTGGCCGAGCAGTCGGGCGCTCCGGCGAACCCGGGTACTTTCCGTCGCGGGCCTGCACGGGACCGTCGACATCGACCGCGACGAACGCGGCATCCCGTGGATCCGTGCGGGCGACGAGCGTGACCTCTACGTGGGCGTCGGGGTCGCGATGGCGTACGACCGGCTGTGGCAGATGGACGTCCTGCGCCGGCGGGCGACCGGACGACTGGCGGAGGTGTTCGGCGAACGCGCCGCCGGTTCGGACGTCCTCGCCCGTACCCTCGCCTTCGAGCGGGCCGCCCGCCGGAGCGAGGCCCTGCTCTCGCCGCCCGCCCGCGCCAACCTCGCGGCCTTCGCCCACGGCGTCGACACCGCGGTACGCCGGATGCGGCGCCGCGGGCAGCTGCCGCCCGATTTCCACCTGGTGAGGTACCGGCCGGACCCGTGGTCGGTCGGCGACTCGCTGGCCATCGTCAAGCAGCTCGGTTTCCAGCTGGGCCGCAACCTGCAGCAGGAGGTCTTCCGTGGCCGGCTGCTGGCGGAGCGACCGGACCTCGTCCGCAGCTTCCTCGCGCCGAAGTACCCGCCCGGGGGCAGCGTCACCATCGCCGCCGACGCCTCGGCAGGGCCGGCGACACGGCGCGGCGACACCGCGCTGCTGTCCGCGGCCGGCGCCGCCCACCTCGGTGATCTCTTCGGGGGCCGGCAGGGGAGCGGCTCGAACGCGTGGGCGGTGTCCGCGGCCAGGTCCGCCACCGGCTTCGCCGCGCTGGCCAACGACCCGCACATCCTGTTCACCCGGCCGAGCCTCTGGTACCAGCTGGGACTGGACCTCGACGGCGAACGCGCGTACGGGGTGACGGTGCCGGGCGTGCCCGGACTGGTCATCGGCGCCAACCCGGATCTCGCGTGGGGGGTGACGAACTCCACCATCGACACCCAGGACCTGGCCGTGGGGGAGCGGACCGGCCCGACGGGAGAGCCACGGTGGTCGCAGACCAGCGTCGTCCGGGTGCGTGGCGGGAACGAGATCTCCGTGACCGCCGCGGGCGGGACGGGATACGTCGACCTGCCGGGCCCACGCGGTGCGGAAACGGACCCGGTGGCCCTCTACTGGAGCGGTCTGCACCCGTCCACCGAGGCCGAGAGCTGCCAGCGGATGTGGCGGGCACGCGACTACCCGGCGTTCCGCGAGACCCTGCGGGGTTTCGGTGTGCCCGTGCTCAACCTCGTCGTCGCGACCCGGGACGGTGTGGTCGCGCTGCGGACGGCCGGAATAGTGCCCCGGCGTGACCGTCAGGAGGGCCTCGCCCCGGCCGGCGCGGCCGAGGTGGCCGCTCGCTGGAGCACCCCGCTCGCGTTCGACGAGCTACCGGAGGTCGTCGATCCGCCCGCGGGCTTCGTGGTCAGCGCCAACCACCAGATCCTGCCCGACGGGGTCGCCCCGCACCTGGGCAGCGACTGGGGCGGACCGTACCGGGCCGACCGGATCGAGGAGCTGTTGACGGCGATGCCGACGGCCCGTCCGGACGACTTCGGCGCGTGGCAGATGGACCTGCGCAACGGCCGGGCACAGCGCATCCTGCCCACCCTGCTGAAGGCGCTCGACGAGAATCCACCGGAGTCGCCGCTGGCCCGGTCCTGCCATCGGTCGTTGACCACCTGGGACGGCAGGGACGACGTCGACCAGGTCGCACCTCTGGTCTTCGCGGCGCTGGCCCGGGTGCTGACCGAGCGCTGGATCACCAGCCGGCTCGGCGCGGCCGTCGCCGACGCCATGACCGACGTCACCCTCCAGGTGGATCACCTGGTGATGGACGGGGACGCCCGCCGGTGCCTCGGCGAGGCGGAGGAACTTCCGGTCGTCGTCGCCGCCGCCCTCACCGAGGCGGCGCGCCGACTCGCCGACAGGTTCGGCGACGACCCCACCGGCTGGCGCTACGGCAGGTCGAACCGGATCGCGGACCAGCATCCCCTGGCCGCGGTGTCGGACCCGCTGCGTTCGCTGTACGGGTCGCCCCCCACTCCGGTGGGCGGTGGCGGGCAGAGTGTCTGTCTGATGTATCCCGACCGCGACGGCCAGGTGGTCGAGGGCGCGCCATGGCGCTTCGTCGTCGAGTTCGGCCCCGCCGGCGGCACCCGCATCCGCGACGTGCTCCGCCACGGCAGCTCGGGCCATCCCCTCTCGCCGCACTACGGGGACCAGACGCCGGCGCACGCCGAGGGGCGGCTGTACGAGGTGCGCCTCGACGGCCCGCCGCAGGTGAGCAGACGCCTGACCCTGGCGCCCCGGACGGTCGGATGATCGGATCGCGCGTCGACGGTGATGTCGCTTCTTGACACCAGTGGAGCTCGATACCCTAATATCCAAGATCCCAGATGGACGCGGGCTCGCTGGTTCGCCGCCGAAGGGTTGGTCAGCCCGTCCAGAACCAGCGACCGCCTGAACCGAGCGGAAGCCACAATCGGTGTTCTCCTCGGTGACGGATCGTCTCCGGTCGTCATTCACCGTGCAGCAAGGAACCGAGTGCAGACATTCGACGAAACATCGCCGATGGATCGGGCGGCGTCACGTGGCATCGACCGTCGCCATCTGCTCGGCCTGGTCACCGCCACGCTGGCGGCCGGCATCATTCCGGAGGCGTGGCTCGCGGAAGCCGCGTACGGCGCGACGCCGAGATGGAACCGGCCCTTCGACAAGTGGGTTCCGGTCACGTCCTCGTACGGGATGCGGACAGATCCGATCACTGGCGTGTCCAGGATGCACAACGGCACGGACTACAGCTATTCGGGGATTCTCGGCTATCCGGTCCGTTCGATCGCGGCGGGCACCGTGACCAGCGTCTCCTACAGCGCGAGCGGCCTCGGCCACAACGCCACCATCACGCACGCCGACGGTTGGCGGAGTGTCTACGGGCACATGCGGGAGGCTCCCACAGTCGGGACGGGCGTGCAGGTCGCCGCCGGTCAGCACATCGGCAACGTGGGCTCCACCGGCCGCTCCACCGGCGCGCACCTGCATCTTGAGATCTTCCAGCCGAACGGTCAGCGAGTTGACCCCGAGTCGGTTCTCACGGGTGCCCCGTACGCCGGGGCGCCCGGATCTCCCCCTGAGATTGTCACTAAGGATGGACTGATGTACCTCATCTGGAGCACCGGCGGCACCGGCTACCTGGTCACCCCCAACCGCGTCATCGGGCTGCGGTCGATGGCGCACTACAACCTGTTCAAGCGGATCATCAACTCGAACCAGGCCGCCGCCCAGCCCGAGGTCTTCAACGCGCTGGAGATCGACCAGATCAACGCGTACCTCAACGGGACGGTGCCTGCCTGATCCACTCCGGGGTCGCCTCGGGGACACCGGCCGGCTCGCTGCATCGGCAGCGGGCCGGCTTCCGGCATCTCACGATCGACCGCGAGCCCGGCCAGGGTCTCCTGCGAGGTGTTCCCGGCCGCGGAGCCGGGGACACCTCGCTCCACGGTCGTCGGGCGGGTCAGCCGCCGGTGATCGACAAGGTGGAGCGGGGTTCCTTCACGATGTCGCCGCTGTTGTTCGACTTGTCGATCTTCACGTTGGTGATCACGACGTTCGGCATGCTGCCTCCGCGCTGCACCTGACCCTGATGCTGTTCAGGCCGACCGACCTCTGTCAGGGGTGTTGGGCATAATCGGCTGGCTCACAAGGCACCCGATGGAGAGGAAACGTATGAAGCGCAACGTCGCACGCGTGCTGGCGGTCATGGCCGTCGTCGCGGCCGGATCGGCGGTGGCGTCCACGCCGGCCGCCGCCAGCGATGGCCCTGGAGACATCTGCGTGACCAACCAGGCCACCTGGCTGCGCGACCAGCCCTGGGGCGGCGTCCTACGCACCTTGAGCCCGGGGCGGGGCTTCCGTGTGCACTCGATCTACGGCGGCAGTGACATTCAGACCTGGTACTACGGCCACGGGGCCGAGGCGCCGGGGCAGGACGGCTGGATCCCGGCCGCCAACTGCCACTGGTAGAACGTACCGCCGGTTGCTGACCAACCGATCGACGGCGCTCCCGGGGTGAACGGGGCGATGGCCGGGCCTGTCCGGCCCGGCCATCGTCCACATCCTTCGGTACCGTGAGAGGCAGTTGCCGAACACGGTCTCGACCAGGGCGTCGCGCTGTACGCCCCTTCTCGCGTACGTGCCTCAGGCGGTACGGCGGCTGCCCGCCGACCCGACGGCGGGCGAGTCGCGGTACGGCGGGCCGGGCTCAGCCGGTCGTGCAGGCCAGCCCGTCGAGGGTGAAGTCGGCCGGGCGGCCGTTGCCCGTGGACCAACTGGCGAGGAAGCCGAACTCGACCGTCCCGCCGGCGGGCAGAGCGGAGTTCCAGGACGTGGGGGTGACCGTCACGTCCGGGCCGTCCTGGCGGATCGTGCCGTTCCAGA
Organism: Micromonospora sp. CPCC 205546; assembly: GCF_036902715.1. NCBI lineage: Bacteria > Bacillati > Actinomycetota > Actinomycetes > Micromonosporales > Micromonosporaceae > Micromonospora > Micromonospora sp. CPCC 205546. The sequence continues at coordinate 73,490 of NZ_JBAKHL010000014.1, read as the reverse complement.
GCTGGCTGATCCGCTGCCCGTCCGGGAACCGCCAGCGCACCGCCCAGTCCTGGCGCGCTCGCAGCCCGGTGTTGGTGATCCTGAGGCTGGCCTGGAAGCCGCCCGGCCACTGGTTGGTGACGGTGTACGCCGCCCGGCAGGCCTCCGGCCCCGCGGTCGGCGTGGGCGTCGGGGAGGAGGTCGGGCCGACCGTGGGGGAGACGGTCGGCGTCGGCGTCGGGTCGATGCGGGTCGGGTCGACGATCGCCCAGTACGCCGACTTGGCCTGCAGTTCCGTGTCGAACAGCAGCGGCGCGTCCTTGCGGGCCACGGGGAAGGTGTCCAGCCAGGTGTCGTCGTCCGCCAGCCCCCACAGGGTCACCGAGGTCAGCTCGTCGGCGTAGCGGCGGTAGAGGGCGAACAGGTCCCGGTACCGGTACGCCTGGGTCAGCAGCCGCTCGGCCGGCGGGGCGGGGAAGGACTCGCGGTCGTTCACGTAGATGCTGACGTCCATCTCGGTCACCTGTTGTTCGACGCCGAGCGGGATGAACGCCTGCAGCATCGCCTCCGTCTCGGCGACCGACGGCCACTGGACGTTGACGTGCATCTGGTGCCCCACGCCGTCGATCGGCACCCCCTCGGCGCGCAGTCGGCTCACCAGGTCGCGCAGCCTGTCGCGCTTGGCCGGCACGTTGGTGTTGTAGTCGTTGACGTAGAGCTTGGCCGTCGGCGCGACCTCCCGAGCCACCCGGAACGCGGTCCGCAGGTAGTCCAGTCCGCTGATCTCGTACCAGCGGCTGCGCCGCAGCCCGTCGGACTGGTTCTCGTCGATCACCTCGTTGGCGACGTCCCAGACCCCGATGGCGTCGCCGTACCGGCCGACGACCGCGCGGATGTGCGCCTCCAGCCGGGACAGCAGCAGGGCCTTGTCGGCCGGGTCCGAGGTCAGCGGGGTGCCGTCGGTGTCGATGAAGACCCAGGCCGGGGTCTGCTGGTGCCAGACGAGGGTGTGTCCGCGTACCGCCAGGCCGTTGTCGGTGGCGAAACCGACCTGCGTGTCGGCGTCGGCCCACCGGAAGGTGCCCTCGGCCGGCTGGGTGGCGTCCCACTTGAGCGCGTTGCCGGGCGTCACCGTGTCGAAGTGCCGGCGCAGCAGGACCGCCTGGTCGCCGACGATCTGCCGGTTGCCGATCGCCGCCCCGATCGGGAAGTCGCCGGCCAGCACCTCACGCAGGGCCGGGATGTCGGTCTGCACCGGCTTGGTCGGCTGGTACGCCATGGCGAAGTCGTCGACGTGCAGGTCGGCGGTGCCGTCGGCGGTCTCCACGTACGCCGACAGCCCGTCGACGGCGTGGGCGAGCACGTAGGTGCCGCTGAGCCGGACCCAGGCGTCGGCGGTGACCGCGGTGTCACCCACCACCTGGTCGTAGGCGGAGGTGCCGCCGGAGTCGCGTTGCACACTGAGCCGGACCTGGCCGGGCGACTGGCCGGCGGCGAGCCGGACCCACACCGTCAGTGTGTAGCGGGTCCCCTCGACCATGTCGTCGAGCAGGTCCAGGGCCGGGCCCTGCCAGCTCGCGGTGCGACCGGAGGCGAGCAGGCTGCGGGTGCCGCCGTGGGCGACGGCGGTGCTGACCGCGACGGTCTCACCGCCTCGCGGCCGGAAGCCCTGCGTGGTGCCGTCCTCGAAGGTGGCGTCGAGCACCACGACGGGGTCGGCGGCGCGGGCGGGTGGGGTGGACAGGGGGACGGCGGCGGCCACGGCGACGGTGGCGAGGCAGGCCAGGGCCGACAGCCCCGGCAGAAGACGGCGACGGCGCGTCCAGGGAGCGCGCATGGGAGTGTCCTTCCGGTACGGGTGGCTGCGCGCGGACCGCCGGGCGAGGTGTTCGCGGGGGCGGTCGCACGCCGGTCGACCGGCATGAGCCCGCATGCCGGTGGTCGGTGGTCCCGCTCCGCTCGCGGCACCTGTTGCCGGGCGCCGCGTCGAGCACTGATGGTACGGATCACGCACGCGAGGCTCCAGCGTCCGTGGTGGGCGGGCGCCCCGCAGGTGCCCGTGATGCCACCGCGGAGCAGTCGTCCGCGTGCCCGCGGCGTCAGCGCGGGCCGGGACTGTCACCACCCGGTGACGACGATCGAGCTTGTCAGATATTTACAAGTCCGGATATCGTGCCGGTGCTGAGTTTCGGATCCGGACGAAGGGCGCTCGCATGGCAGTCAGAGGCGCACCGGTGACGCATCGCGCGATCGACCAGGGCCGGTTCCTGCTCGATGGTTCGCTCGACCTCAGTGCGCCGTTCACCTCCGTGGCCGACGTGACGATCGGTGGCCGACTGCACGAGTTCACGGCCGGCTCGATCGGGCTCGCCGACGACGTGGCCCGGACGCTCGGCGTCGAGACGTTCGACGAGGAACTCACCTACCAGGGCGGAACGCTGCTGACCGCGCGCATCCGGTCCTACGACCCACAGATCCAGTTGGCCGAGGAACGGCTCGTGGCGGTCTGGCGGGGGCGGCGACACTGCTTCTTCACCGAGATGTACGGCGCGACGACCACCGGTCTGCTCGGGGCGTTGCGGACACTGCGCGTCGAGGAGCACGACGACGGGCTGGCCCTGCGCCCGGCCTCGAAGACCGGGGCGGAGTTCGCCGAACCGGCCACCGTGCTCAAGGAGATTCCCGGGCTCGGCCTGCTGGAGATCGCACCGCTGACCAAGCAGCGGGCCGGGCAACTGCCCACCTGGCGTGGCCTGCGGACGCAGGCGGGCGAGCTCTTCCGCGACGTCCTGCCCGACGGGCAGCCCTACTTCGTCCTGGCCGCGGCGGACACCTGGCTCAGCCTGGTGCCGTTCGCCGACACCGACATGGAGCAGGTGCCCACCCTGGTCGACCGGCTCCGCGTCCAGAGGGCCAGGTAGGTCGCGATGCCCGCACTGCTGGCCAGCGTGGCCGCGTACACCGTCGTGCTCACCCTGCTCGTCAGCACCGCCGAGCACCTGTCACGGCCGGCGGCGCTCGCCCGGGCCCTGGCCGCGCACCGGGTGCTTCCGGCCCCGGTCGCGCTCGCCGCGGTCGCCATCGCCGGCGAGGGACTGCTCGCCGGCGCCGGGATCGTGGCGCTGCTGCACCCCGCCGGCGAGGGCCTGCTCGTCGCCGTCCTCGTCGGCAGTGCCGCGCTCCTCGCCCTGTACGCCGGCTACGGCCTGCACGTCAGGGCGACCGGGCGCGCGGGGTCCTGCGGATGCTCCCGGGTGGAACTGCCGATGACCGGCTGGGTGGTGGCGCGGGCGTCGGTCCTCGCCGGGCTGGCACTGGTCGCGCTGCTCCTGTCCGGCTCGACCATCGCGGCGGATCGCGCCGACGCCTCGCTCGCCGTCGTGCTGCTGGCCTCCGCCACGTTCACCGCGCTGCTGTGGCACCTGCCCGCCGCGATGTACGAGCCGGCGACAGCGACAGCCGGGCGGCCCACGGCCGGCCGGTCCATCGGTACGACAGAGGGAGGCCTGCCCGGATGAGCTTCCAGACCAGCGCACTGATCCTGAGCTGGATCGCGATACTTCTGCTGGCCTTCACGGTCTCCGGCCTGGTACGCCAGGTGCACGCGCTGTCGAGCGGTGCGGTCGGGCGCCGTGCCGAGTCGGTCGGCTTACGGCCGGGCGCGCCGGCCCCCGGATTCGCCCGGTTGGCGCCGGCGGCGCCGGCGGTTCCGCTGGTGCTGCTCTTCCTGGAGCCCGACTGCGGGACGTGCACCGAGGTGCTGGCCGAGGCGAACGACCACCACGACCGCCCCGGCCTGGAGTTCCGGGTCCTCTACCGGGAGGACCCTCCGGCGCGGGCGGCGGAGCTGCCGATCACCGTGCTCGGCGGGCAGGCGGAACTGTTCGAGCGCTACGACGCCCTCGCCACCCCGTTCGCCACCGTCGTCGACCGGGCCGGGCGGGTGCTGCGCGCCGAGCCGCTCGGCTCCCGCGCGGCACTGCACCGCCTGCTCGACGAGGTCGACAGCTCACCCGGCGGCTCCGCACCGGCGGCCGCCACGAATCAGGGAGGTCGGGCATGACCGGTCTCGACACCGTGCCCTGGCTGCGCGGAGACGACCCGGGGACCGGGCCCGCTGCCCGACGGGTGCCCGCGCAGCCGGGCGGCCGGAGCCGCGCGGCGTGGGCGCTGTCGCGACGCACCCTGCTGCGGGTGGGTACCGCAGCGGGCATGGCCGCCCTCAGCGTGTTCCCGGCCGCCCGCCGCGCGTACGCCGACGGCTACACGATCTATGCCGGGTGCCCCACGTACGCCAGCGACCACAACTGCTCACCGGGATGCGGCCCGAGCACGATCTTCGCCGACTCCTGCAACACCAGCGGGACGTACACGGGATTCCACAAGAACGACGGCGTCACCTGGATCCTGCGGCCGAACCAGTGCTACGGCGGCACCTACGACGGCTGGCTGTGGGCCTACAACGGGGCGTGCGGCGCCTGTGCCTGCTCGGTCGAACGCCGGTGCCACGACGGGTACAAGAAGACCAGCTCGGGCTGGGTGAAGTCGATCTGCCGCTGGAACACCAGGTGCGGGTGCCTGGGCACGGCCAGTTGGCCCACCACCCAGCGGAGCAACACCGGGGTGAACGTCTACACCGTGCAGCACCTGCTGACCGCCCGCGGGCACGCGACCGGGATCGACGGGATCTTCGGCAGCGACACCGAGGCGAAGGTGAAGAAGTTCCAGGCGGCGGCCGGCCTCGGGACCACCGGTGTCGTCGACGCGACAACCTGGCCGGCGCTCGTGAGCACGGTCCGCTCCGGAGCGAACGGCCACCCTGTCAGCGCCGCGCAACGCCAGCTGAACAGGCGCGGCTACGCGCTGGTGGTCGACGGGGCCTTCGGCCCGGCGACGGACGGCGCGGTGCGCGACTTCCAGCGGCAGAACGGGCTCACCGTCGACGGGGTGATCGGGGTCGACTCCTGGCGGACGCTGACCGGCGCCGCCGTATGACCCGGACGCTGCCGGGGCACGCCCGGGCGGCACTGCGCCGGGCCGGCGATCCCCTCGTACCCCTGGTGCTGCTCGCCGTCGGTGCGCTGGCCGCCGCCGCGTACGGACACGTCCTCACCTGGGCGGTGATCGGCGGGCTCGCGGGCTACACGCTCTCCGGCTCCGTTTGAACGCACAACAGCGCGCACGCGCTGGCCTCGCCCGGGTGGCGGGATCGAGATCGGCAGGGCGTCGTCCTCGCCCTGTTCGTCACGGGGTTGGTCGCCGGTGGCCTGCTCAGTGGACTGGTGCTGGGACTGCTCTCCGGCCTGTCCGCACCCCTGCCCGTCCGGTGGCGGTACGCGCTCATCGTGGCGGTGGCGGTGCTGGGACTGCTGCGCGAGGTGGGCCTGGTGCCGATCCGGCTGCCGCAGAACGCCCGGCAGGTGCCGCAGGACGTGCTTCAGCGCAGCCTGCGGCGCGGGGCGCTGCAGTTCGGCTTCGAGATGGGCACCGGGGTGCGCACCTACGTCTCGGCGAGCGCTCCGTACGTGCTGGCGGTCGCCCTGCTGCTCGGTGGTCAGCGGCTGCACGTCGCGATGCTCGCCGGGATCGGGTTCGGCCTCGGACGGGCGTCGACCCCGCTGGCCCGCCGTGCCGCCGGCACCGGCGACAGGTGGGACGCCGACCTGCGGGTACGGATCCGGACGATCACCGTCACGGCCGGCGTGGTGATCGTGGCCGCCCTCGGCCTGCTGGCCGCGCGGCAGCTCTGACCGCGCCGCGCCGCTCCAGGTCGGAAGAGCCGACCGTGCCCGGCTGGACGATCGTCACCCGAGGCCTGGAACCCGCACAGCGCGTCGCTCGTCGACCCGGTTCCGGTCGCGGTGTCCTCAGGCCAGGAGACGCTCGCGCATCGTCGCGCCCAGATTGATCACACCAACCGCCCGGGGGCCGCTCGGGTCGTGCACGTCGAGGGTGTTGTTGCGGCGCATCAGCTCACGGACCGCAGGGGGTAGCCGGGGCGGGTCGTCCATGGCCGCGAGGACCTGCGCGGCGGTGGAGATGAGCCGATCGGCCAGGGCGGCGCCGTCGGTGTCGATCCGCACCCGGCCGTACTCCCAGCCGGCCGTGGTGAGGTCGAGCACCTCGAACACGTGGGTCACCAGCGGGTTCGGGTCGGTCACCCGGTCCAGCCGGGCCGCCTGGCCGCCGACCACCGCGACGGCGGCGGCCACCTGCGCGTACGGGTGCAGGCCGCTCGGCAACGCGAACAGTGGCCACCGCAGGGCGTGGCCGGCCTCCGCCCACAGCGGCCGGTAGTTCCGGCGGTTCACCAGGAGCCGCCGGCCGGTCCGTCGGTGTACGTCGTGGGCCTGGGCCTGCAGGTCCGCGTGGGCCTCGTCGGCGACCTGGCTCACGATCCGGGCCGCCACCACCAGGCCGTCGTCGCCGTTCAGCATTCCGCCGACCGCCTCGACCTGCGCGGAGAACGGGATCCGCGCGTGGGCGCCGTACCGGTGCTGCACGTCCCGTAGCAGCGCCTCCTGCCGTCCCGCGTCGAGCTGGACCCGCTCGCCGCCCAGTAACTGCCGGAGCCAACGCATGTCGCCTCGTTTCAGCAGAGTCGTCCCGGACCGCGGCAATGCTAGTGCGTCAGACCCCCCTCGTACGGATGGGGTGGTTGGTCGGCGCGGCACCTCGCGGGTTCCTCCCGGGGGACCGTGCCGTCCTGGCAGGTCGGCCGGGCGACCTCGCCGACGAGCGGCCTGGAAACAGGGGCACGGTCGCGCAGGGGACCGGGCGGCCGGCGCTGGCCCTCGATCGCGCCAGGACCTGGCTGCGCCCGGACGGTTCCCGCCGGCGACCGTCCACGGCCGCGGCGGTGTCGGGGACGCGGCCCGGATCGTCGGTGGGCCGACGACTTGACGGGCGCCATGTTATCGCTCACAGTCGATGGCTAAGGGCGATGACGTGAGGGTCACCGGGCAGGCCTCGTGCGTCGATCCCGGATCAGGCGTGCGCCGGGGGCCCAGACGGTGTCAGCGCTCACTTCTGTGCCCTTCGCCCGCCCTGCTTGGTGACGCGCCCGCCGTCCGGCGGCCCGTTGGCTCTTGTCATCTAGGGAGGATCATGTCCGTCTTTGGTAGATTCACATCGATCGCACCGCCCGCGCGGCGGCGCGGGTGGCCGCTGCGGGTCGTCGCCGCAGGCCTGGCCGTGTTGGTGGGTGGCGCCGTCGCGGCGGTGGTGTCGTCGGCGCCCGCCACCGCCGCGACGGTCGACACGAGCGCGTGGTACGTGTTGGTCAACCGCAACAGCGGCAAGGCCCTGGACGTGTACAACCTGGCCACGAACGACGGCGCGCGCATCGTGCAGTGGGCGCGCAACGACGGCAGCCAGCAGCAGTGGCAGTTCGTGGACTCCGGCGGCGGCTACTACCGGTTGCGGTCGCGGCTGTCCGGCAAGGTGCTGGACGTCTACAACTTCTCGACGGCCAACGGTGGCGGCATCGTGCAGTGGGCCGACAACAACTCCACCAATCAGCAGTTCCGGTTGGCCGACTCCGCCGGTGGCTACGTCCGCCTGATCAACCGGAACAGCAACAAGGTGGTGGAGGTGCAGGGCGCCTCGACCGCCGACGGCGCAAGCGTCGTGCAGTACGACGACTGGAACGGCAACAACCAGCAGTGGCAGCTCGTCCGCGTCGACGGCGGGGGCGACCCCACCACGCCGCCGCCCGGCACCTGCGCTCTGCCGTCGACGTACCGCTGGACGTCCACCGGCTCCTTGGCGAACCCGAAGTCGGGGTGGGTGTCGCTGAAGGACTTCACCCACGCCCCCTACAACGGCCGGCACCTCGTCTACGCCACCACGCACGACACCGGGACGAGATGGGGTTCGATGAACTTCGGCCTCTTCGCGAACTGGTCCGACATGGCCTCGGCCAGCCAGAACACGATGTCCTTCTCCGCCGTCGCGCCGTCACTGTTCTACTTCGCCCCCCGCAACATCTGGGTCCTCGCCTACCAGTGGGGTTCCACCGCTTTCTCCTACCGGACGTCGAACGACCCCACCAATCCCAACGGCTGGTCGTCGGAGCAGGTGCTCTTCTCGGGAAGCATCTCCGGCTCCGGTACGGGACCCATCGACCAGGCGGTCATCGGCGACAGCACGAACATGTACCTGTTCTTCGCCGGGGACAACGGCAAGATCTACCGGGCCAGCATGCCCATCGGCAACTTCCCGGGCAGTTTCGGATCGACCTCGACGGTGATCATGAGCGACACGACGAACAACCTGTTCGAGGCCGTCCAGGTCTACAAGCTCCAGGGCGAGAACCGGTACCTGATGCTCGTCGAGGCCATCGGCGCGCAGGGTCGCTACTTCCGCTCGTTCACGGCCACCAGCCTGGGCGGTACGTGGACACCTCAGGCCGCGACCGAGAGCAACCCCTTCGCCGGCAAGGCCAACAGCGGCGCCACCTGGACCAACGACATCAGCCACGGCGAGTTGATCCGCAGCAGCGCCGATCAGACCATGACCGTCGATCCCTGCAACCTGCAGTTGCTCTACCAGGGGCGTTCCCCCAACTCCGGTGGCGACTACGGTCTGCTGCCGTACCGGCCGGGTCTGCTGACACTGCGACGCTGACCGGGTGACACCGGGTCCGGCACGAGGGATCTGACGTTCGCCAGCGACGCCGCGTGCCGGCGGCGGGCGACGGCACGGTCCGCGATCCGGATCGGGTGGGGCTGACGGGGTGGGCCCGGCGTCGAGGCCGGACCCACCCCGGGCGGCGCGGTGGTCGTCGCCTACCCGCGGCTCAATCGCTGGTTGGCGTCGCCGTGGCAGGACCAGACGATCACGCGGGTTCCGCTCATCTCCCCTTGCGGAGCCGATGCCGATGGACATCTTGACGTACATGTATGTGAGCGTTAACACTATGCCGGTCGTCGATGGGAGGCGGGCATGGCCGGTGTGGACGGTGCGGACGAGCGGTACGTGGTCGGAGTCGACTACGGCACCCTCTCCGGGCGGGCCCTGGTGGTACGGGTGCGCGATGGTGCCGAGGTCGGGACAGCGGTGCACGCGTACCGCCATGGCGTGATCGAGACCCTGCTCCCCGACGGCGGCCCGGCGCTGCCCCCCGACTGGGCACTGCAGGACCCGGAGGACTACCGCGACGTCCTGCGGCGCGCCGTCCCCGCCGCTCTGGCCGACGCCGGTGTGGATCCGTCGCGGGTGATCGGCATCGGCACCGACTTCACCGCCTGCACGGTGCTGCCGACGCTCGCCGACGGCACCCCCCTGTGCGAGGTCCCGGAACTGCGCCCCCGCCCGCACGCCTGGGTGAAGCTGTGGAAGCACCACGCGGCCCAGCCGCACGCCGACCGCATCAACGCGTTGGCCCACGAGCGGGGCGAGCCGTGGATCGGCCGCTACGGCGGAAAGATCTCCGCCGAGTGGCAGTTCGCCAAGGGCCTGCAGATCCTCGAGGAGGATCCGGAGATCTACCACCGCGCCGAGCGCTTCGTCGAGGCCGCCGACTGGATCGTGTGGCAGTTGTGCGACGAGGAGACCCGCAACGTCTGCACCGCCGGATACAAGGGCATCCGACAGGACGGTCGGTACCCGTCGACCGACTACCTGAGCGCCCTCCACCCGGCTTTCGCCGACTTTGTGTCCAAGCTGGACGGTCGACTGCTGCCGCTGGGTGACCGGGCCGGCAGCCTCAGCGCCCGAGCCGCCGCCTGGACCGGGCTGCCGGTGGGCATCGCGGTCGCGGTCGGCAACGTCGACGCGCACGTCACCGTGGCCGCCGCGCGGGCCCTGGACCCCGGTCGGCTGGTGGCCATCATGGGCACCTCCACCTGCCACGTGGTCAACGGCGCCCATCCCGCCGAGGTGCCCGGGATGTGCGGTGTCGTCGACGGTGGCATCAGCGCGGGAGCGTGGGGTTACGAGGCCGGGCAGAGCGCAGTCGGGGACATCTTCGGGTGGTTCGTCGAGCACGCCGCCCCGGCCGGGACCGCGTCGCACGAGCGCCTCACCGAGCTGGCCGCCAGCCAACCGGTCGGCGCACACGGCCTGATCGCGCTGGACTGGTGGAACGGCAACCGGTCGCTGCTGGTCAACCACGACCTCAGCGGGGTGATCGTCGGGCTGACCCTGGCCACCCGGCCGCAGGACGTCTACCGGGCGCTGCTCGAGTCCACGGCGTTCGGCACCCGGATGATCATCGAGGCGTTCGTCGGGGCCGGGGTGCCGGTGCGGGACCTGGTCGTCGCCGGTGGTCTCACCTCCAACCGGCTGCTCATGCAGATCTACGCCGACGTCACCAACCGCCCGCTGGGCATCATCGGCTCCGCCCAGGGGCCGGCGCTCGGCTCGGCGATCCACGCGGCGGTCGCCGCCGGGGCGTACCCGGACGTCCACCGGGCCTCGGCGGTGATGGGCCGGGTGGACGAGGGCGCGTACCGCCCGGACCCCGACAACGTGCGGGCGTACGACGCCCTGTACGCCGAGTACCGGACGCTGCACGACCACTTCGGCCGCGGGGGAGACGACGTCCTGCTCCGCCTGCGGGCGATCCGGAACGCCGCCGCCGCGGCGCCGGGTGAAGCGGTCCTGGAGGTGGTGGGATGAACACCGACGCGGCGCGGCAGGTGGGTGTCCTGCGGGAGACGGTGGCCCGCCTGCACGGCGAGTTGACCCGGTACGCGCTGGTGGCCTGGACCTCCGGCAACGTCTCGGCGCGGGTCCCCGGGCAGGACCTCATGGTGATCAAGCCCAGCGGTGTCGACTACGACGCCCTGACGGCGCAGACCATGGTCGTCTGCGATCTGGACGGGACGGTGGTCGACGGGGACGGGGAGCCGTCCAGCGACACCGCCGCGCACGCATACGTCTACCGGGCCATGCCGCACGTCGGTGGCGTCGTGCACACGCACAGCGGCTACGCCACCGCCTGGGCGGCCCGGGGCGAGTCGATCCCGTGCTGGTTGACCGCGCAGGCCGACGAGTTCGGCGGGGAGATCCCGGTGGGCCCGTTCGCGCTGATCGGCGGGGACGACATCGGCAAGGGGATCGTCAGCACCCTGTCCGGGCACCGCTCGCCCGCGGTGCTCATGCGCAACCACGGGGTCTTCACGATCGGCAGGGACGCCCGCGCGGCGGTCAAGGCCGCGGTGATGTGCGAGGACGTCGCCCGCACCGCGCACCTGGCCCGGGCACTCGGGCAGCCGCTGCCCATGGCGCCGGCGGACATCACCTCGCTCCACGACCGATACCAGAACGTCTACGGCCAACGCCCGGGCACCGGGTCACCGGGAGCGCCACGACGCCCCTGACCGGCATCACCGACCGGCACGTTCCCTTCCCACACCTTCCCCGCCACCACGTCGGGGCGCACGCCCGCAGGCCAGCGTCCCGATCACCGCACCCCGAGGAGAACCGATGAGGACCAGGAGAACGGTACGCACCCTTGTCACAGTCGTCGCCACCGTGCTGCTCACGGGCGGCGTGGCGGCCTGCGGCAACAGCGACACCGGCGGCTCCGCCGACGACGGCAAGATCACGCTGGGCTTCTCGCAGGTCGGCGCGGAGAGCGGCTGGCGGACGGCGAACACCACCTCGATCAAGGAGGCCGCGACGCGGGCGGGGATCGAGCTGAAGTTCGACGACGCCCAGCAGAAGCAGGAGAACCAGATCAAGGCGATCCGCAACTTCATCCAGCAGAAGGTGGACGTCATCGCCTTCTCGCCGGTGGTGGAGTCCGGCTGGGACACCGTGCTCAAGGAGGCCAAGGACGCCGGCATCCCGGTGATCCTCACCGACCGCTCCGTCGACTCGGCCGACAAGTCCCTCTACAAGACCTTCCTCGGCTCGGACTTCGTCAAGGAGGGCCGCCTCGCCGGCGAATGGCTGGTGGAGCAGACCAGGGGCGCCAGCGGCCCGGTGCACATCGTCGAGCTGCAGGGGACGACCGGATCGGCGCCGGCCAACGACCGCAAGGAGGGCTTCGCCCAGGCGATCGCCACCAACCCGAACCTGAAGATCGTCGCCTCGCAGTCGGGGGACTTCAAGCGGGCCGACGGCAAGCAGGTCATGGAGCAGTTCCTCAAGGCCAACCCGAAGATCGACGTGCTCTTCGCGCACAACGACGACATGGGTCTGGGCGCGCTGGAGGCGATCACCGCGGCCGGCAAGGTGCCCGGCAGGGACATCACCATCATCACCATCGACGCGGTGAAGGACGGCATGCAGGCCCTCGCGGAGGGCAGGTTCAACTTCATCGCCGAGTGCAGCCCGCTGCTGGGGCCCCAGCTGATGGACCTGGCTAAGAAGGTCCACGCCGGCGAGGAGGTGCCCGCCCGGATCGAGACCGAGGAGACCACCTTCACCCAGGAGCAGGCCAAGGAGGCACTGCCCAACCGCAGGTACTGACCGACGCCGGGGTCGCCGTCCGCTGACGGCGACCCCGCCTCGTCGCTGGCTCCTTCGTGCCGGCACTATCCAGAAGAGGTCCGATCAGATGACGGGTAGCCGTCCGGTCCTGACCATGACCGGGATCAGCAAGACCTTCCCCGGCGTACGCGCGCTCCACGACGTCGACTTCAGGCTGTTCCCGGGCGAGGTCCACGCCCTGATGGGCGAGAACGGTGCCGGCAAGTCGACCCTGATCAAGGTGATGACCGGCGTCCATCCCATCGACGAGGGCGCCGTCGTCCTCGACGGTGAGCAGGTCAGCTTCAGCGGCCCGATGCAGGCGTCCGCCGCCGGTGTGAGCACCGTCTACCAGGAGGTCAACCTCTGCGCCAACCTGTCGGTGGCGGAGAACGTCTTCATCGGTCGGGAGCCTCGCCGTCTCGGCGCGATCCGCTGGGGCGAGATGCGCCGGCGGGCGCGGGAACTGCTCGCCCGGCTGGACCTCGACGTCGACGTCACCGCGCAGCTCGGGGCGTACTCCCTGGCGGTGCAGCAGATGGTCGCCATCGCCCGCGCGATCGGCGTGCGCGCCCGGGTGCTGATCCTGGACGAGCCGACCTCCAGCCTGGACGCCGGTGAGGTCGCGCAACTGTTCCGGATCATGCGGCAGCTGCGTGACGAGGGCATCGCCATCCTGTTCGTCACCCACTTCCTCGACCAGGTCTACGGCATCGCCGACCGCATCACCGTGCTGCGCAACGGCGCCCTGGTGGGGGAGTACGTGACCGGGGAACTGCCACAGTTGAGCCTCGTCGAGAAGATGATCGGCAAGGAGCTCGACGTCCTGGAGCGCCTCGACGAGCAGCAGAAGCGGGCCCCTGCCGTCCGGTCCGACGCGGCCCCGCTGGTGGACGCGTCGGCGCTGGGCCGCAAGGGCGCGGTCGCCCCCTTCAGCCTGCGGATCCACGCCGGTGAGGTGGTCGGGCTCGCCGGCCTGCTCGGCAGCGGTCGCACCGAGGTGGCGCGCCTGCTGTTCGGTGCCGACCGCGCCGACCACGGCAGGGTCGTCATCGACGGCGGCGGGACGCAGTTGCGCCACCCGGGCCAGGCCATCGACCGCGGCGTCGGGTTCTGCTCCGAGAACCGCCGCGCGGAGGGCGTCATCCCCGAGCTGTCGGTGCGGGAGAACATGATCCTCGCGATGCAGGCGGCCCGCGGTTGGCTGCGGCCGATTCCCCGCCGCAGGCAGGACGAGCTGGTCGAGAGGTACGTCCAAGCGCTCAGCATCCGGCCGGCGAACCCGGACCTGCCGGTGCGCAACCTCTCCGGCGGCAACCAGCAGAAGGTGCTCCTGGCCCGCTGGCTCATCACCGAGCCGCGGCTGCTGATCCTCGACGAGCCCACCCGTGGGATCGACATCGGTGCGAAGGCCGAGATCCAGAAGCTGGTGGTGCGGCTCTCCGACGACGGCATGGCGGTGCTGTTCATCTCCGCCGAGCTGGAGGAGGTGCTGCGGCTGAGCCACCGCGTCGCCGTGATGCGTGACCGGACGATGGTCGCCCAACTCGACAACGACGACACGCTCGACGCCGACCGCGTCATGCGGACCATCGCCCGTGGCGCCGGCAGCACGGAGGCGATCCGATGAACGCCGTCGCCGAGCGCCTCCGTCCGCTGACCGGCCACCGCCTGTTCTGGCCGGTACTCGTGCTGGTGGTCATGATCCTGGCCAACACGGTCCACCGGCCCGGCTTCCTCTCCGTCGAGGTCAAGGACGGGCACCTCTACGGCACCCTGGTCGACATCCTCCGGCTGAGCGCACCGCTGATGCTGGTCGCGCTGGGCATGACCCTCGTCATCGCCACCGGAGGCATCGACCTGTCCGTCGGATCGGTCTGTGCCATCAGTGGTGCCATCGCCTGCCTGCACATCAGCCAGGCACCCGACCAGAACAGCCCGTCGACCGTGTTCACGGCGCTCGCGCTGGCCTTCGGTGCCGCGCTCGTGCTCGGCGCCTGGAACGGGGTGCTGGTCGCCGTCGTCGGGATCCAGCCCATCATCGCCACGCTGATCCTCATGGTGGCCGGCCGGGGGCTCGCGCAACTGGTCACCGAGGGGCAGATCATCACGATCAATTCCGGTGCGTACCGGGCGATCGGGCTCGGACACCTCCTGACCCTGCCACTGGCCGTCTTCGTCGCACTCGCGGCGGCCCTGCTCATCGCCGCCTTCACCCGCCGTACCGCGCTCGGCCTGATCGTCGAGTCCGTCGGCGGCAACGCCGAGGCGAGCCGGCTGGCCGGCATCCGCTCCGGCCGCGTCATCTTCCTCGTGTACGTGCTCAGCGCCGCCTGCGCCGCGGTCGCCGGATTCATGATGACCGCCAACGTCTCCAGCGCCGACGGCAACGCCGCCGGCCTCTGGGTGGAGCTCGACGCGATCCTCGCGGTGGTCATCGGCGGGACGTCCCTCGCCGGTGGCCGGTTCTCCCTCGGCGGCACCGTCCTCGGCGCGTTGATCATCCAGACCCTCACCACCTCGGTCTACGCCATGAACATCTCGCCGCAGACGGCCCTGCTGTTCAAGGCGGTCGTCGTCGTCGCCGTCTGCCTCATCCAGTCGCCGGCGTTCCGGGCCAGGTTCAGCCGCCGCCGTGGCGGAACCACGCCCGGGCCGGCGGCGCCGCGGCGGGAGAAGGAGCAGGTGGCGGCATGAGCAGCACGTCCCTGACCACCGGCCGCGCCTGGCGGCCCCGGGTGCCCCGGCGGCACGTGCCGGTCCTGGCCACCCTCGCCCTGCTGCTGGTCATGTACGGCGTCGGCGTGTCCCAGTACCGGGCGTTCTCCAACGTGCAGGTCGTCTTCAACGTCTTCATCGACAACGGGTTCCTGCTGGTCGTCGCGGTCGGCATGACCTTCGTGATCCTCACCGGCGGCATCGACCTGTCGGTCGGCTCCGTCGTCGCGATGACCGCGATGGTGTCGGCGTCGCTGCTCCAGGACGGGCTGCCCGCGGCCCTGGTGCTGGTCGTCGCGCTGCTGATCGGCCCGACCCTCGGCTTCCTGATGGGCTGCGCGATCCACTTCTTCGAGATCCAGCCGTTCATCGCCACCCTCGCCGGGATGTTCTTCGCCCGGGGCATGTGCACGTTCATCAGTGACGCGTCGATCCCCATCACCGACGGGTTCTTCACGGCCGTGTCGCAGGAGCGCATCGGCGATCCCGGCGGGAACTTCGTGTCGATCAGCGTGCTGATCGCGTTCGCGGTGGTGCTCGTCGCCGCCTACGTGCTGACGTACACCCGCTTCGGCCGCAACGTGTACGCGATCGGCGGCAACCCGCAGTCGGCGCTGCTGATGGGCCTTCCGGTGGGCCGCACCCGGATCGCCGTCTACACGGTCAGCGGGTTGTGCTCTGCCATCGGCGGCATCCTGCTGTCGTTCTACACGCTCTCCGGGGCGCCGCTGATCGCCGTCGGCATGGAACTCGACGTGATCGCGGCCGTGGTCATCGGCGGCACCGTGCTCACCGGCGGGTCCGGCTACGTGTTCGGCACCGTGCTCGGTGTGCTGGTGCTCGGCGTGATCCAGACCCTGATCACCTTCGACGGGAGCCTCAACTCCTGGTGGACGAGGATCGTGATCGGTGGCCTGCTCTTCGCCTTCATCCTCCTGCAGCGCCTCATCGGCATCCGCTTCAAGTGACCGCCCTCCCGGAAGGCAATTGCATGGCAACCCAACCTGAACCCGAGGTCTGGTTCCTCACCGGCAGCCAGGGCCTCTACGGCGCGGACACCCTCCGGCAGGTCGCCGACCAGTCCCGGCAGATCGCCGCGCAGCTCGACGGCTCGCCGGGGATCCCCGTCCGCGTGGTCTGGAAGCCGGTCCTGACCTCCAGCAGCGACATTCTCAACGCGTGTCGGGACGCCGCCGTGCAGGGCGCAGTCGGGGTGATCGCCTGGATGCACACCTTCTCACCGGCCAAGATGTGGATCGCCGGCCTGGACGCCCTGCGGACGCCGCTGCTGCACCTGCACACCCAGGCCAACGTCCTGCTGCCCTGGGACGAGATCGACATGGACTTCATGAACCTGAACCAGGCCGCGCACGGCGACCGCGAGTTCGGCTTCATCCAGACCCGCCTCGGCGTGGCCCGCAAGACCGTCGCCGGGCACGTCAGCGACCCCCGGGTGACCGCCCGGATCGGCGCGTGGGCCCGGGCCGCGCTCGGGTACTCGGCGCTGCGGTCGCTGCGGCTGGCGCGTTTCGGTGACAACATGCGCGACGTCGCGGTGACCGAGGGCGACAAGGTCGAGGCGGAGCTTCGCTTCGGCGTCTCGGTGAACACCTACGGCGTCAACGACCTCGTCGCGGTCGTCGACCAGGTCGCTGAGGCGCAGGTCGACGACCTGGTCAAGGAGTACGACGACACCTTCCGGATCGACCCGCAGCTGCGCCAGGGCGGAGCGCGGCACCTCTCGCTGCGCTACGCCGCGCGTCTCGAACTGGGCCTGCGTGCGTTCCTCGACGAGGGCGGCTTCCGGGCCTTCACCACGAACTTCGAGGACCTCGGCGGCCTGCGCCAGCTCCCGGGCATCGCCGTGCAGCGCCTCATGGCCGACGGCTACGGCTTCGGCGGGGAGGGCGACTGGAAGACCTCGGCGCTGCTCCATTCGCTCAAGTCGATGACGGTCGGGGTCGAGGGTGGGACGTCCTTCATGGAGGACTACACCTACGACCTGACGCCCGGCGACGAGCTGGTGCTCGGCGCCCACATGCTCGAGGTGTGCCCGACGATCGCCGGCGACACCCCCAGGGTGGAGATCCACCCGTTGAGCATCGGCGGGCGCGAGGACCCCGTCCGGTTGGTGTTCGACGCCGCGCCCGGTCCGGCGGTGGTCCTCGGCCTCGCCGACATGGGGGACCGCTTCCGTCTGGTGGCCAACGAGGTCGACGTGGTGGCGCCGCCGTACCCACTGCGTCGGCTGCCGGTCGCGCGGGCCGTGTGGCGGCCCCGCCCGCACCTGGCCGGCTCGGCGGAGGCCTGGATCACCGCCGGCGCCCCCCACCACACCGTGCTGTCCCAGGCGGTGGGCGTCGAGGAGCTGCACGACCTGGCCGAGATGACGCGGACCGAACTGCTCGTCATCGACGAGCACACCGACCCGCGCCGCTTCGCCGACGAGATCCGGTGGAACCAGGCCTACTACCGGCTGGCCCGGGGGTTCTGACCCGCCCATGCGTCGCTGGTCCCGGTGATCCTCGCCGTACCCCGGGGGAGGCGGTCCGGCGACGCCGTGCCGGACCGGTGGGCTCAGCCGTGCTCTGGGCGACCGGACGGCTGGCGTAGACTGCTGACGTTCCAACCTCGGTCACCCGGCACACGTCGCCGTGGCGGATGGGAGGGCGGATTCAGCACCACGAAGGCCGCTCCCGTCGACGTCGACGTGCGCGATCGCCGACGGGCAGGCGGGGAAGGTGAGGCGGCCGTGCGTAGTCCCGCGATGACGGACGTGGCCCGCCTCGCCGGCGTCTCCCACCAGACGGTCTCCCGGGTTCTCAACGGGCACCCCAACGTGCGCGAGCAGACGCGGCTTCGGGTCCAGGCGGCGATCGCCGAGCTGGGCTACCGGCCCAACCGGGCCGCGCGGGCACTGGTGACCGGCCGGTCCCAGGTGATCGGTGTGGTCGCGCAGAACACCACCCTCTACGGCCCGGCGTCGCTGCTGGCCGCGCTGGAACAGGCGGCCGCCGAGGCGGGCTTCGCGGTCAGCGTCGGCAGCGTGAGCGACCTGGACCACCGGTCCATCTCCGCGGCGGTGGAGCGGCATCTCGCGCACCGGGTCGCCGGCATCGTCGTGATCGCGCCGGTGGAGTCGGCCGGGGAGGCCCTCGAACGACTTCCCCAGGACGTGCCCCTGGTCACCGTCGACGGTGACCCGCGCCGGCCGATTCCGCTGGTGACGGTCGACCAGGCCGCCGGTGCCCGGGCCGCCACGCAGCACCTCCTCGACGCGGGGCACCGCACGGTCTGGCACGTCTCCGGCCCGCCGGACTGGTTCGACAGCGCGGGCCGGATCGAAGGATGGCGGGAGGCCCTGCAACTGGCCGGCGCCGAGGTGCCGCCGCTGGTCCCGGCGGACTGGTCCGCGGCGGCCGGCTACCGGTGCGGGCAGATGCTCGCCCGGATGCCGGAGGTCACGGCGGTCTTCACCGCCAACGACCACCTGGCGCTCGGCGTGCTGCGGGCGTTGCACGAGCACGGCCGGCGGGTGCCCGACGACATCAGTGTGGTCGGCTTCGACGACGTGCCGGAGGCGGCGTACTTCATTCCGCCGCTGACCACCGTGCGGCCCGACTTCGCCGCGGTCGCCCGGGCGAGCCTGGACATGCTGCTCGCCCAGATCGAGTCGCCCGTCGCCGGCCCGTTGCGGCAGACGGTCGCACCGAGCCTGGTCGCCCGCCGCAGCGTCGCAGCACCACCGCGCCGCTAGGACTCCACCCCGGCCCGGAGACCGTCGCCCGCTCCGGTCGCGGCGGGCGAGGCTCTCAACCCTGACGCGCTCTGGGCCCTGACGCCGTGACCGACGGGCGCTCTCTCGCGCCGCGGTGGTCCCGACGTCGAGTGTGCGCTCGTGCGGTCCCGCCGGGGCCCGACGGCGTCCGTCGGCGGTGCCGGTCGGAGGACCGCCGGACCGGCGTCGGCAGCCTCGGCTC
This sequence comes from Micromonospora sp. CPCC 205546, assembly GCF_036902715.1. Lineage (NCBI taxonomy): Bacteria > Bacillati > Actinomycetota > Actinomycetes > Micromonosporales > Micromonosporaceae > Micromonospora > Micromonospora sp. CPCC 205546. The sequence goes on along the minus strand of NZ_JBAKHL010000014.1, from coordinate 54,390 downwards.
CTCGAAATCTGCCTTGTCCCGCCATGCGGTCGTCGGGGTGACCGGAGTTGGTCCGGCGGGTCGCGGGCCGGACTTGCTGACCTGCGAATGGTCGACGAATACCCCCTAATCGCCGCAGGCGCCACTCGTCGGGCTGTCCGGACCCAAGGTATGAGAAGCGGCTTAGTCCGGCCAACCATCACTCTTGCAATCAATATGAGACCTATGAATACTTCGACGCCTCCGGTCGGGTGGCCCCCACCAACCGATCGGGTGCCCGGGGCTACCTGAAAGGCAGCCCGTGCTCAGCTCCATGGAGGTACCACATGCGACTCTCCGGGTCTCCGCTGCGCCGCGTCACCGCACTGTCGGTGGCCGGGGCGCTGGTCGTCGGCACGCTGACCAGCAGTCCCGCTCAGGCAGCACCCGCTACGCCCGCCTCGCCAGGTCAAGCCACCGCGCTCGCCGCCGCACTCGGCGACCGCTCCGGTGGGGCGTACGCCGGGGCCGACGGCGCCATGGTCGTCACGGTGACCGACGACGCCGCTGCCCGCAAGGTCCGCGCGGCCGGCGCCACCCCGAAGCTCGTCACCCGCGGTGCCGACGACCTCGCCCGGGCCACCGCCGCCCTGGACAGCGCCGCGCGGGTGCCGGGCACCGCATGGTGGACCGACCCGGCGACCAACCAGGTCGTGGTCTCCGTCGACAGCACGGTGACCGGCGCGAAGCTCGAACGCGTAAAGGCCGTCGCCGAACGGCTCAACGGCACCGTCCGCATCCAGCGGGAGTCCGGCACCCTCAGCACCCGGGCCGCCGGCGGCGAGGCCATCTACGCCGAGGGCGGCGGCCGCTGCTCGTTGGGCTTCAACGTCCGCAGTGGGGACACCCACTACTTCCTCACCGCCGGGCACTGCACCGACATCACCGCCAACTGGTACGCCGACTCCGGGCAGGGCAACCTGCTCGGCACCGGCGGCACCGGCAGCTTCCCCGGTGACGACTACGGCCTCGTGCGGCACACCGACCCGGCCGCCGCCGACGGCAGCGTCTACCTGTACGACGGCACCACCCGCGACATCACCGGCGCGGCCGACGCCTTCGTCGGGCAGTCGGTGCAGCGCTCCGGCAGCACCACGGGTCTGCACGGCGGCGCCGTCGAGGCGACCGACGCCACGGTGAACTACGCCGAGGGCAGCGTCAGCGGCCTGATCCGCACCACGGTCTGCGCCGAGCCCGGCGACAGCGGCGGCGCGCTCTTCAGCGGGAGCACCGCCCTGGGCCTGACCTCGGGTGGCAGCGGCAACTGTTCCTCCGGCGGGACCACCTACTTCCAGCCGGTCACCGAGGCGCTGAGCGTCTACGGAGTGGAGATCGTCTGAGAGACGGCACAGCAGCGGGGCCGCCGGACGCACCGGCGGCCCCGCCGCCGTGTCCGCACCGACTCGCATGCGTCCGCCGCGAACAATCGCCATCGATATTGACGTTCGACGACGGCGCGGACAGAATCACGGCACCCACCATGATCCCCTCTGGGAGTTGCCATGACCCGTCCCCGCCTGCCGCTGCTCGCCGCGGCCGGCCGGCTGGCCGCGTTCGCCGCGGCCACCGCCGGTGTGCTGTTCGCCTTCGCCGTGCCGGCCAACGCCGCCGCACCCACCGGGCGCTACGTCGCGCTGGGTGACTCGTACACCTCCGCCCCGCTGGTGCCCACCCAGGTCGACCTGAACTGCCTGCGCTCCAACCGCAACTACCCGTCGCTGGTGGCCGCCTCCGCCGGCTCGTCGTCGTTCGCCGACGTGAGCTGTTCCGGGGCCACCACGGAGGACATCCTCGTCGGCGGCAACGGCGCACTGGGCATCTCGTTGCCGCCGCAGCTCAGCGCGGTCACCCCGGACACGAGCCTGGTCACCGTGCAGATCGGCGGCAACGACATCGGCTTCTCCGGCATCATCGGCGACTGCGCGGAGGCGAGCCTGAAGAGCCCGCTCGGCTCCCCGTGCAAGAACCGGTACACCGCCGGTGGCGTGGACCAGCTGCAGGCCAGGATCGCCGCCACCGCGCCGAAGGTGACCGCCGTGCTGCAGGCGGTCCGCCGGGCCGCCCCGGGTGCGCGGATCGTGGTGCTCGGGTATCCGGCGATCCTGCCGGACAGCGGCTACGGCTGCTGGCCCGTGGTCCCGATCGCCTACCAGGACGTGCCGTACCTGCGTGGCGTCCAGAAGTCGCTGAACAGGATGCTCGCCGACACCGCGGCGGCGAACAGCGCCAGCTACGCCGACGTCTACGCCCCGTCGGTCGGCCACGACACGTGCAGGAGCAGCAGCACCCGGTGGGTCGAGGGGCTGGTCCCGCAGAACGCCGCCGCCCCGTTCCACCCCAACGCCCGGGGCGAGCAGGGCATGGCCAACGCCCTGCTGGCCAACCTCAACAACTGACCGGCAACACCAACGGCGGGGAAGGAACGCGCTCTGCGCCGGGGCCGGGCGGCGGCCACGAGGGCTGCGCCCGGCCCACGCGCCGGACGCGGGTCGCACCGCTGACATAGGCGGGGCGGCGGGCGCTGCCCCGCCGGCCGGCGCGGGGGGGGGGCGGCCGCCCCCGGCCGGGCCGGCGGGCCGGACGGGAGCCGCACCGCCACCTCGCGCGCAGGGCTCCGCGAACTCGAGCGACTCCGGGCCGGTGTCACGCGAGGGTGTGGTGGCCCGCCTTGACCACCTGGTCGTACTCGCTGCGCCGGGCGTCGTAGGCGGCCTCCAGGAAGGTCTCCGAGTCCGGTCCCACCGGCAGCCGCAGCGGCGGCGACTCCATCTGGCCGAGCCGCCAGACCACGTCCGCGAAGAGCGCGGGGGAGTTCACCTCGATCTTGGTGTTCATGCCGCGCAGCGCGCCGAGCAGGCCGTCGCTGACGGGCGTGTAGTCCGCTATCCGGTGCTGCGGCATGACCAGATTGGCGCTGTAGCCGGTGGCGAAGCCGCCCGGCTGCAGGATGGTGACCTTCACCCCGAGGTGCCCGGCCTCGGCGGCCAGCGACTCGGCCGCCCCCTCCATCGCGAACTTGCTCGCCGTGTACGCGGCCAGCCCGGGGAAGGGGACCACACCGGCGACCGAGCTGACGAAGACCGCGTGCCCGCGGCGCTGCGCCCGCCACACCGGCAGTACGGCCCGGGTGAGCCGCCACGGCCCGAACACGTTGGTGTCGAACTGCGCGGCGAGTTCCGCGTCGGAGACCTCCTCGAAGGTGCCGAACTGCCCGTAGGCGGCGTTGTTGACCAGGACGTCGACCCCGCCGAAGGCGTCCACCGCCCGCTCGACCGCCGCCGCGCACTGCGCCGGATCCCGTACGTCCAGGGCGGCGGCCACCACGTTGCCGGGATGCCGGGCCACCAGTTCGTCGAGGGTCTCCGGCCGCCGGGCCGTCGCCACCACCTGTTCCCCCTCGGCGGCGAGCCGGGCCGCGAGGGCCCGACCGAGTCCGCTCGAACATCCTGTGATCAACCAACGCTTCGCCATCGCTCCTGACCTGCCCCTTCCGAAGGGTCACCCATCGGAAGCAGAGTGTCAGGAACGCCGCCGCCGGTGAAGGGACACCGACTGTCACCAACCGGATTCGTCGGGTACCCGGCGCACGGCCGGGCGCTGCTCGACCGCCCCGGCCCCGGCCCCGCCGACCTCAGCGGCGGGGGCGACGGGCGTGCCGCGCCGACGACACGGTCAGCCGGCGACGGTGCGGTGCAGCCGGAGGAAGGACTCGGTGAATCCCAGTGCCGGCCAGGTGCGCGACGCGAGCAGGTTCGTGACCCGCCAGTCGGTCACCACGCAGCCGAATCCACTGTCGACGGCCCAGTCGACGACGGCCTCGCCGAGTGCCCGGCCCACGCCCCTGCCGCGCGCCTCGGGAAAGACCGCGGCGAAGCCGAGGAATCCGGCGTCGTCCGGGCGGGCCAGGCTCAGATGCGTACTCGACCTCTCCAGAGCGCATCCGATGGCCGAACCGACCACGCGGCCGTCCGACTCGGCCACGAACGTGGCGAATCCGGTGTCGGCGATGCCCTCCTCCCACTCGGCCAGGTTCTCCTCGACGGTCGACAGCACGCCCGGGGAGAACGTCGGGGACGACCCGTGCTGCCGGGGAAGTTCGATGTCGAGTTCGGCAAGTGCCGGGATGTCCGCACGAACGGCCCGACGCACCGACAGCCCGGCGACGTCGGTCCGCGTCCGCGTCCTGACCGCAGGCCTGATGCCGTGCGCCTGCTGCTGGCCGAAACCGAGTCGGAACCAGGCCCGGACGAGGTCGGCGTCGTACGCCGGCACCAGCACGTAGTGGGCCGTCCGGCCCTCTCCGACCCATCGGGTGGCCGCCGCCGCGTACAGGTCCCGCATCACCTCCGCGTCGGTCACCGCCTGCCCCGCCGCTTCCACCCAGATGTTCGGCCCCCACACCGACGACGACTTCGGGGAGCCGAGGACGAAGCCGACCGGGGCGCCATCGCGCAGTGCCACCGCACCCGATGCCTCGGTCGTCTCGAACGCCGCGGTCAGCTCGCGCCGCGCGGCGTCGACCTCGCAGAACCGCGCGGACAACAGCGGCTCGGCCATCCTGTGCCGGCGATGCCGGTCGGCCAGCAGCACGCCGCACGCGGCCAGATCATCGGATTCCATCGGCCGTACGCTGACTCGGGACATGTCCCAGGACGGTACCCACCGGCCCGTCGGTCGGCATCGGATTTCCGGGGCGGGCAGCGACCGGACACGTCGCCGCGGATCTGCCGCGACGCGTCCCGTTCTACGCCGGCACCGCCTGCGGCTCACCGGCGGCGTCGTGCGCGGCCATGGTCTCCTGCCGGCGGGGTTCCTCGCGCAGGATGGCGCAGTGCAGCCACGCGTCGGGGATGGCGAAACCGTCCACGAGGGTCCGCATGTGCGGGCGCAGCTCCTTGAGTAGTCCGTTCACCACGCCGGTGATCGCCTTGCTGCGGGCCGGCGTGAGACGGCCGTGCTCCAGGAACCATCCCTTGTCGGCCTCGATGACGCTGAGCGCGTACAGGTCACAGACCCGGGACAGCAGCGCCTGGACCGCCGGGTCCGGGGTGTCCTCGATGCCGGCGACGAACGCCTCCAGGGTGACCCGGTCGACGTGCGCGGCCGCGACGGCGAGGACGTGGTCCTGGACGTCGTTGAAGATGTCGAAGGGGCGGTCCTTCTTCGTGGCCGCGCCGTTGCGCAGGCGGCGGACCGCGCCGTCGAGGAGGTGCCGCTCGCGGTCCTCGAAGGCCTTGAGCTGCCAGCCGCGGTCGGTGACGGCGACCTCCTCGTCGCGGCCGGGCACGGCGCTGATCAGCCGCTCGATGAGCGACCGCGCGGCGGTGCGTTCGAGCATCATCTCGCGGACCTGTTCGGCGACGAAGGAGGCGCGTCCCCAGCCGTCCAACGAGCCGAACTCGTCCCGGTAGCCGGTGAGCAGCCCCTTGGCCACCAGCTGCAGCAGCACCGTGTTGTCGCCCTCGAAGGTGGTGAAGACGTCGGTGTCGGCCTTGAGGCTGGGCAGCCGGTTCTCCGACAGGTAGCCGGCGCCGCCGCACGCCTCGCGGCACATCTGGATGGTGCGGGTCGCGTGCCAGGTCTGCGCGGCCTTGAGGCCGGCGGCCCGGGACTCCAGCTCCCGTTGCCGGTGCTCGTCGACCGGCCCGTCGCCGCCCTGCACGTCACTGAGCGCGGCGACCAGTTCGGCCTGGGCGAAGTGCAGGGCGTACGTGGTGGCCAGCGCGGGCAGCAGCTTGCGCTGGTGGGCCAGGTAGTCGTTGAGCAGCACCTCCCGGTCCGCGTCGGGCGTGTCGAACTGGCGGCGGATGTCGCCGTAGCGCACCGCGATGGTCAGCGCCGACTTGGTGGCCGCCGACGCCGCGCCGCCCACGCTCACCCGGCCCCGGACCAGGGTGCCGAGCATGGTGAAGAAGCGCCGGGAGTCGCTCTCGATCGGGCTGGAGTACGTCCCGTCCTCCGCGACCTGCCCGTAGCGGTCCAGCAGCATGTCCCGCGGCACCCGGACGTGCTCGAAGCTGAGCCGCCCGTTGTCGACGCCGAGCAGGCCGGCCTTTGGCCCGGCGTCACCGATGCTCACGCCGGGCATCGCCTCGCCCTGCGCGTCGCGGATCGGGACCAGCCACGCGTGTACGCCGTGCCGCTGTCCGTTGGTGATCAGCTGCGCGAAGACCACGGCCATCCGCCCGTCCCGGGCCGCGTTGCCGATGTAGTCCTTGCGGGCCGCCTCGTGCGGGGTGTGCAGATCGAAGGTCTGCGTCCGCGGATCGTACGTGCAGGTGGTGCGCAACTGCTGGACGTCGGAGCCGTGGCCGGTCTCGGTCATCGCGAAGCAGCCGAAGACCTCGCCCGCGACGATGTCCCGCAGGTAGGCGTCGTGGTGTCGCCGGGTGCCGAGGGCCGCGACCGCGCCGCCGAACAGGCCCCACTGCACGCCTGCCTTGACCATCAGCGACAGGTCGACCTGTGCCAGCATCTCGCTGGACACGATCGAGCCGCCGACGTCGGACCTGCCGCCGTACTCGGTGGGGAAGGCCGACGCGATACCCAGCCCGACGGGGAGCTCGGCGAGCAGCCGGGTGATCCGCTCCCGTGCCTGGTCGCCGGTCTCGCCGTACACGGGCAGGAAGCGGGCGTCGAGGTGGTCCCGGTGGGCGTTGCGTACCTCGGCCCACGGTCCGTCGAGCACCTCCCGCAGGCGGGCGAGGTCGATGGGGTCGGACGCGTGATCGGGCATGGTCACCCCTCGAAATAGCGGCATATGGGTACAGTCCGTACCCGATCAAGAGTACCGGCCCGTCACCGGGGCCCGCCGAGCAAGACCGCGGTGAGACGGAACACGCGTACCCGCGGCCCGGCGTCGTGGGCGTACGCGGCGTCGATCGGCAGTAATTGTCGTGGGGCGGATTCGCGATCCCGGGCAGGCGTCGAAGTCGCACCCGATGAGCGGATGTCGTCGCCCAGCGCGTCGAGTGCCCGCCGAAAAGGAACGTCGGTCGAAAGGGCGTTCCCGAGCCGATCGAGCCTGCGGCCCTATACTCCGGGACATGACGCTTCAGCGAATGGACCACGTCGGTATCGTCGTCGAGGACCTGGATGCCGCCGCCGCGTTCTTCGTCGAACTCGGAATGGAGCTGGAGGGGCGAGGACCGGTCGAGGGACGCTGGGTGGACCGTGTCGTCGGAATCGACGACGTGCGGGTGGAAATCGCAATGATGCGGACCCCGGACGGCCACGGGCGGCTCGAACTGACGAAATTCGAAGCGCCTGCGGCGACCAGCGCCGAGCCGGAAATCGCACCGCCGAACACGCTGGGCATACGTCGTATCATGTTCGCCGTCGACGACATCGAGGACGTCCTCGCCCGGTTGCGTACCCACGGCGCCGAACTGGTCGGCGAGGTGGCGCAGTACGAGAACCGTTACCGGCTCTGTTACGTCCGCGGCCCCGAGGGCATCATCGTCGCCCTGGCCGAGCAGCTCTCCGTCGTCGATCGAACAGCGCCGTAGTTTCCGGCAGGCAGATCCCGGTCCCGGACGCGACGGCGAGCGGGTGCCGCTCGGCGTCGCGTCCGGGGACCGGGCGAGGGGCCCGGACCGCGGCGAGGGCCGGCCGTGGGGGCCGCTGCGCGAACTCGCCGGCGACGTGGCACCCACCGGGCCGCACCGCTCGCCGAGGCGTGCGTACGTCGTCGCCCCCGCTCAGGGCGTCTGCCGCACCCCGTACCGGACGAGCACGGTGTCGAAGCCGTCGAACACGCGCACGTCCAGTCGCCGCAGCGCGACCGGGTGATCGAGCAGCGGGGTGCCACCGGCGAGAGCGGCCGGGCCGTACAGCACGTGGAGCTCATCGACCAGGCCCTGCCGGAGGAGGGCGTTCCACGTGGTGCGGCTGCCCCACGTCACGATCTCCCTGCCGTCCTGTTCCTTCAGGCTGGCGACCTCCCTGGGGGCGTCCGCCCGCGCGATGATGCGGGTGTTGTCGGCCCACGGATGACCGGCCGCCGGAGGGGACGCGTGGTCGGAGATGACCACCTTGTCGACGACGTTGTACCGCTTCGAGAACTCTCGGTCGGCCTCGAAAGCGGAACTGTCGTTCGCGACGTGGGGCCAGTGACCCGAGAACATCGCGTAGGAGTTGGCGCCGAGCAGCACCGTGTCGGCCGCCTGCATCCGCTCGAGGTTGTACGTTCCGAAGCAGTTCTCCATCGGCACGGCCATGAGGTCGCGCCCGGGGCCCTCGAAGAAGCCGTCCATCGACACGGCGCTCACCACGACGAGTTTGCGCATGCTGGTCCCTTTCGTTGATCTTGTGGGGTCGGTTCGCAGCGAGGCCGCCTCGACACGGCCCTCCCTCCGCCCGCCCGTCCTGGCTCTCGTGGGTAGGACGGAGCGGACGATCGGAATTCGACATCGTGTCCAGGGGGCGTGCCGTGCGGCCGCAGGACGGCGGCCGACACGCACTCGCGCCGCCAGCCGTGCCTGTCAACCACACAGCCGGGCGGCCTGGGCGAAGAGGTACCGCCGTTCGGGGAGACTGGTGGTGCGGTCGGCGGCTGCCCGGTAGCGCGTGCCCGCGGCGTGCGTGTCGCCGAGCATCTCCAGCAGGTGTCCGCGTACCGCGTCGAGCCGGTGATGGCCGCCCAGCTGTTCGTCCAGCGGCTCCAGGAGCGTCAGGCCGGCCGCCGGGCCGTGCACCATGGCTGCCGCGACGGCCATGTTGAGTGTGACGATCGGGTTGCCCGACAGCCGCCGCAGTGCTTCGTACACCGCCAGAATCTGCGGCCAGGCGGTCTGCCGGGCGCTCGGGGCCTGGGCGTGCAGCGCGGCGATCGACGCCTCCAGCTGGTACCTGCAGATCCGGCCGCGTGACATGGCCGCCGTCACCAGGGCGACGCCTTCGGTGATGAGCGGACGGTTCCACCGGCTGCGGTCCTGCTCGTCCAGCGGGACCAGCTCGCCGTTCGGGCCGGTGCGGGCGGGTCGACGTGCGTCGGTGAGCAGCATCAGCGCCAGCAGACCGGTGACCTCGCTGTCGTCGGGCAGTCGGGAGTGGGGCATCCGGGTCAACCGGATCGCCTCGTCGGAGAGGTCGGCGCGGTGCAGTCCGGTGCCGGTGCTGCTGGTGTGGCCCTCGTTGAACAGCAGGTAGAGCACCTGCAGCACCGAGTCCAGCCGCTGTGGGTGATCCTCGCCGGTGGGCATCGTGAACGGCACGTCCGAGGCCTTGAGTCGTTGCTTCGCCCGGCTTATCCGCTGCCCCATCGTATTCTCCGGCACCAGGAACGCCCTGGCGATCTGGGCGGTCGTGAGTCCGGCGATCGCCCGCAGCGTCAACGCGATCGCGGACGCCGGCGTCAGGGTGGGGTGACAGCACAGGAACAGCAGCGTGAGGGTGTCGTCGTGACCGGGGACCTCCGCGGCCGGCGGTTCGAGGCGGGCCACTTCCTGTTCGCGGCGGCGCCTGGCCCGGCTGCTGCGGATCTGGTCGGTCATCTTGCGCATGGCCGTCTGGATCAGCCAACTCCGCGGACTGTCCGGGATGCCGTCCCGCGGCCAGTGCAGAGCGGCTGCCAGCGACGCCTCCTGCACCGCGTCCTCGGCGGTGTCGAAGTCACCGGTCCGGTGGATGAGGACGCCCAGTACCTGTGGCGCGAGTTCGCGCAGCAGTTCTTCCAAGCGCGTGGCGTGACTCATGACCCGGCGGACACGCAACCCCGCACCTGGCGTACTTCGATCGGTTGCCGTAGCGGCCGGCCGCCCGGTCCGGGCGCTGCCGAGACCTGTTCGGCGATCTCGATGGCGCGGGCCTCGGACTCGACATCGATGATGCGGTAACCCGCGAGCAGTTCCTTGAACTCCGGAAACGGGCCGTCGGTCACCACCGTGGCGCCAACGCCGTCCGAGGTGACGAATTTGGCCAGGTCCGGGCCGGTGAGACTCTGGACGTCGATCAGCTCACCGAGTTCGGTGAGTCGCCGGTTCAGTTCGTTCTGGAACTTCAGATGGGCTTCCACGTCCTCGGCCGGCCAGTTCGCCATCGGCTCGACGTTCTCCGTGCCTGGATAGTTCTGCAGCAACAAGAATTTCATGTCTGCGCCTCCCACGGATGATCGCCACACATCCGGCAATGGTCGCCGTGACGCTACCAGCACCATCCTCTCCGGCCCCGGAACGGCGGATCGCGCCGTTCGGCACGCGTCGAGCGGTACGTCCGATCCGGTGCGGACCCGATCGAAAGTGCCAGCGTCGCCGGTCGATCGCTCGCGGATGCCCCGTCAGGGGTCGCCCATGTCGACGGCAACGGATCCGCGCGAACACCGACGGCCGTCCACGTGGTGCGCCGACCGCCGGGGACCGCCGCCAGTCAGGTGCTCGGCAACGGGCCGCCCGAACCCTGGGTCTCCCGCCGGGCCGCGGGCGGGGTCGAGTCGAGTTGAGTTGAGTTGAGCAAAAACTTGATCCATTCCAGAAGAGTGGAATAGGTTCAGCACATGACGCCCGACTTCGAGACCCAGCTGCGGGCGGTCTCGTTGCGCGTGACCCGACCCCGGTTGGCGGTGCTGGCGGCGCTGCGTGAGCACCCGCACGTCGACACCGACACCGTGATCGCGCTGGTGCGGGCGGATCAGCCCACGGTCTCCCACCAGGCGGTGTACGACGTGCTGCGGGCGCTCACCGACGCCGGTCTGGTGCGGCGTATCCAACCCGCCGGGGCGACCGCCCGGTACGAGTCCCGGGTGGGCGACAACCACCACCACGTCGTGTGCCGCTCCTGCGGCGCGATCGCCGACGTCGACTGCGCCGTCGGCGGCGCCCCCTGTCTCACCGCCTCCGAGGACCACGGCTTCACGGTCGACGAGGCGGAGGTCGTCTACTGGGGCACCTGCCCCGACTGCGCGACCGAACGCACCTCCCAGTGATCCGCCAGGTTGAAGGGAAGTAGATGAGCGACACCCAGGACAACACCCCCGCCAGTGCGCAGGGCGTGGACAAGAAGGCTGCTGCCGGTTGCCCGGTCGCACACGACTCCGTGACCGCGCACGGCAGCGAGAGCGAGAACCCGGCGATCGACTCGCCGGCCCCGAAGACCGGGGGTCGTCCGCGTACCAACCGGGACTGGTGGCCCAACCAGCTCGACCTGTCGGTGTTGCACGCCCACTCGTCCAAGGCGAACCCGCTGGGCGAGGGCTTCAGCTACGCCCGGGAGTTCGCCAAGCTCGACGTCGAGGCCCTCAAGCGGGACATCGTCGAGGTCCTCACCACGTCGCAGGACTGGTGGCCGGCCGACTTCGGCCACTACGGCGGCCTGATGATCCGGATGAGCTGGCACGCCGCGGGCACCTACCGTATCCACGACGGTCGCGGCGGCGCCGGCGACGGTGGGCAGCGGTTCGCCCCGCTCAACAGCTGGCCGGACAACGCGAACCTCGACAAGGCCCGCCGGCTGCTGTGGCCGGTCAAGCAGAAGTACGGCCAGAAGATCTCGTGGGCCGACCTGCTCGTGCTCGCCGGCAACGTCGCCCTGGAGTCGATGGGCTTCAAGACCTTCGGCTTCGCCTTCGGCCGGGAGGACGTCTGGGAGCCCGAGGAGATCTTCTGGGGCCCGGAGGACACCTGGCTCGGCGACGAGCGCTACGTCTCCGAGAAGGAGATGGCGCCGGAGGTCGGGGCGACCGAGATGGGTCTGATCTACGTCAACCCGGAGGGCCCGAACGGCAACGCCGACCCGCTCGCGGCGGCCCACTTCATCCGCGAGACCTTCGCCCGGATGGCCATGGACGACGAGGAGACCGTCGCCCTCATCGCCGGTGGCCACACCTTCGGCAAGACCCACGGCGCCGGCGTCGCCGACGACCACGTGGGCCCCGAGCCCGAGGGCGCCCCGCTGGAGGCGCAGGGCCTGGGCTGGCTGAGCACTTACGGCAGCGGCAAGGGCGCGGACACGATCACCAGCGGTCTCGAGGTGACGTGGACCGACGTGCCGACGCAGTGGAGCAACCGGTTCTTCGAGATCCTCTTCGGCCACGAGTGGGAGCTGACCACCAGCCCCGGCGGCGCGAAGCAGTGGGTCGCCAAGGACGCCGAGGCGATCATCCCGGACGCCCACGACCCGTCGAAGAAGCACAAGCCGACGATGCTCACGACCGACCTGTCGCTGCGCGTCGACCCGGCGTACGAGAAGATCTCGCGCCGTTTCCTGGAGCGTCCGGACGAGTTCGCGCTGGCGTTCGCCAAGGCCTGGTACAAGCTGCTGCACCGCGACATGGGCCCGGTCAGCCGCTTCCTCGGGCCGTGGGTCCCCGAGCCCCAGCTGTGGCAGGACCCGGTGCCGGCCGTCGACCACGAACTCGTGGGCGAGGCCGACGTCGCCGCCCTCAAGGCGAAGGTCCTCCAGGCCGGCCTCACGGTCGCCCAGCTCGTCTCCACCGCCTGGGCCTCGGCCGCCAGCTACCGGTCCACCGACAAGCGCGGCGGCGCCAACGGCGCCCGGATCCGTCTCGAGCCGCAGCGCAGCTGGGAGGTCAACCAGCCCGAGCAGCTCGCGATGGTCCTGGAGACCCTCGAGGGCGTCCGGCGGGAGTTCAACTCCGCCGGCGGCGCGCAGATCTCGCTCGCGGACCTGATCGTGCTGGCCGGCTCGGCCGCCGTCGAGAAGGCGGCGCGCGACGCCGGCGTCGAGGTGACAGTGCCGTTCCACCCCGGCCGCACCGACGCCTCGCAGGAGCAGACCGACGTCGAGTCCTTCCGGGTCCTCGAGCCGCGCGCCGACGGGTTCCGCAACTACCTGCGCCCCGGCGAGAAGACCCAGCCGGAGGTGCTGCTCCTCGACCGTGCCTACATGCTCAACCTGACCGCGCCCGAGATGACCGTCCTCGTCGGCGGCCTGCGTACCCTCGGGGCCAACGTCGGCGGCACCGGGCACGGCGTCCTCACCGACCGCCCCGGCGTGCTCACCAACGACTTCTTCGCCAACCTGCTCTCCCCGGGGACCCGGTGGAAGGCGTCGGAGTCCGACGAGCACGTGTACGAGATCCGCGACCTGGGCACCGACGAGGTGAGGTGGACCGCCACCGCGGTCGACCTCATCTTCGGCTCCAACTCCCAGCTACGGGCCCTCGCGGAGGTCTACGCCAGCCAGGATGCGCGCGACAAGTTCGTGGCGGACTTCGTCGCGGCCTGGACGAAGGTCATGGAGCTCGACCGGTTCGACCTCGCCTGATCCGGCAGCACCGACGAGCCCCGGCCGACCCACCAGCGGTCGTCCGGGGCTCGTTCCGCGCCGACGACGGTGTGCGGAGCCCGGCCCGCGCCGCCGTGTCCGTGGCTCAGGAGGGCCTGTCCCCGTGCTGGCCGAGCGCCTGCCGGGCCGCCTGTCCCATCGGGTCGGCCCGGGTCGGCAGCTGTCGGATCGCCGGCAGCAGTTCCTCCTCGAAGACGCCGTGCAGCCGGCGCAGTTCCCGTGCCGGCTGCCCGGCGTCGTCGACCCGCAGGTCCCACAGCGGATAGGGCTCGTCACCGATCACGGTGACGGTCGCCGACCGCGCCCCGTGCCGGTCGCCGCCGCTCTCCTCGCCGACCTCGATGGCCCGGACGAGCCGCTCCGCCAGGTCGAGGTCCCGGCTCTCCTCGAACACCTGGATGATCCCCGTCAGGGTGTCCGGGCCGACCAGGCGGTTGCCCTGCACCGCGTAGTCCGGCCCGGTGCGGTGCCCGGACCAGTCCGGCGTACGGGAGCCGGTGAAGGCGTACGAGCGGCCCTGGTCGTCGACGATGCCGACCTGTCGTACCTCCCGGCCCGGATCCCGGGCGAGCAGCTCGGTCACGACGTCCCGCGGCGAGCGGTCCTCGGCGAGCAGTGGCAGCCCGTCGTAGGCCAGGAACGGGTTGTGCAGGGCCTGGGTGGCGACGGCGCCCACACCGGGGCGGACGTGAGCCACCAGCTTGCCGACCCCCGGGGTGGCTGTCAGCGCTCCCACACCGAGCTGGCCGGTACGCGGACACCGTGCGGCGATCGAGAAGGTCACCGTCGCCAGGTACCCGCACGGGCGTCTGGCATGCCCACCCCGGCACCGGCCCGGCTCCCGCCGTGTGGCCTGCGAGGACCGGGCCGGCTCGCCTGACGCCGTCCCGGCCCCCGGAGATCCGTCAGGTCGGTTCGACGGGCAGCCACAGCTCGCAGGTCGCGGTGCTGAAGTCGTCGGCGCGTTCGAGCACCGCGACGATCGACGGACCCGGCCGCAGGCGCCACGGGTTGGCGGGGAACCACTCGGTCGCGGTGGCGGCCCAGGTGGTCTGGAGCGCCTGCGGATGGGGCCCGGTGGTGCGGAAGACGGCCCAGGTGCCGGCCTGCACCTCGATGGCGTCGAGGTCGTCGGGGACCGGCGTGTCCGTGGCGATGGCGACCCCGTGCAGGTAGGTAAGTTCGCTGCCCTCGGTGGCGTCGGGGTCCAGGTCGTCGCTGACCTGCAGCAGGCCGCCCGGCTCGGTGTCGCCGAGGGCCTTCAGCCGGAGATGCTCCGTGTGCGGCAGCGCGGCGACGTGCTGCTGGATGTGCGGATTGACGCCCTGGTGGATCAGCGGAACGCGGGCTGCGTGCCCGACGAGCCGGAACGCGGGGCGGTCGACGACGCGGGTGTCCATGGGGGTGCTCCCTTCGACGGTCAGGCGGAACCTGAGCTGTGGTTGTGTGCGAAGGGGGCCTCCGTCGCGGCGAACGTCGCCGGGGCCGGCGCCGTGGACCGCCCGGAACGCGCGCCCGAACGCCTCGGTCGAGCCGTACCCGTGCCGGACGGCGATGCTCAGCAGGCCGTCCCCGCCGCGCACGACGTCGGCGGCGGCGACGGTCATGCGGCGTCGGCGCACGTACTCCGACAGCGGCATGCCGGCCAACGACGAGAACATCCGGCGCAGGTGGTACTCGGTGGTGCCGAGCGCCCGGGCGAGCCCCTGGACGTCGAGTTCTTCGGTGAGGTGCTCCTCGACGTAATCGACGAGCCGGTTGAGTGCCGAGATCATGAGGCCTCCTTTCGACGTCGAGCCTGACCGACGGCGACCCGGCCGCGCCCGACCGCTGTGGCCCGATCCGATCGTCCGACCGGGCGACGCCTGCGGTCAGGTCCTGCCTCGCGACGGTGCGGTCCCGCCGCGCGGGTCGGCTGTCGTACCGAGCGGCGTCCAGTAGTCGCCCGACGGGTCCTGGGCGGTGAGCCATCCGGGCGGGGCCACGTAGTGAACCCGGAAGGTCATGATCCGGATGCCAGCCGTCCTGGCGGTGACGATCCGGGCGTACGCACCCGCCGCAGGTCGCGCGCCGGTGCTGTCCGCGGGAGCAGACCCGCCGACAGCATGCGTCGGCCCGCCCCCCTGGGGGACGGGCCGGGCACACGTCGTTCGGGTCAGCGGATCCGGCGTCGGCCGTAGGCACCCGCGACGACGGCCACACCGATCGCGGCGAAGACGACCTGGATGGCCAGCTCGATCCAGTCGATGCCCCTGGTGTCGTCGACGCCGAGAGCGCCCGCTACGAGCGTGCCGAGGATCGCGGCGACCACACCGATGAGCAGGGTCAGCCAGATCGGGATGCTCTGCTTGCCCGGCACGACCAACCGGCCCAGCGCGCCGATGATCAGACCGATGATGATGGCGGTGAAGAAGCCGGTAACTTCCACGAGAGTCGTCCCTCCAGAGCGTTTGCCGTCGGCTCCGATCTTGCCCGGTGGCGGGGCCCTCGAAACCCCCGTCGCGCCATGCATCGGGCGTCTCAGCAGGGGCGGAGCGGGGGGAACCGGTGTCTGGCGGGCTCGTGGCGGTCCTCCGGGCGGGGGATTGAGCTCGCGGCTGTGGCCGGTGTGAGCCGCCGTGGCGGGGTCCGTGCCGGCGTCTGCGGCGGCCTGTGGACCGCGCCGCCGCGCCTGGGGACTCTCGGCACCGCCCCCGTGAGCGGGCGGGCCGGGGACTGCCGGGCGGCCTGCGGGCCGACGGGGGGAACCACCTGTCCAGATAGAGGTATGACGATTGACAAAGTTTGCATTCCAAACTTAATCTGCGGTTCGCGGTCGGGTGCCGGGCGCGGGCGGGGCGGCACCTGCCGTGATCCCGTCCCAGCGGCATCCCAGGCGAGGAGCGGTCATGGCCGAGACACGAGACCGGACGAGAAGGACCCGATGGCGGCTGAGCCTGTTCACCAGCGCCCTCACGCTGCTGTCGGTGGGTCTCGGCCTGACGTTCGCGGTCAGCGCGCACGCGGCGGCCGGCTGCCGGGTGGCGTACACGACCAACCAGTGGCCGGGGGGCTTCACCGCGAACGTGGCGGTGACCAACCTCGGTGACCCGGTCAACGGGTGGCGACTGACCTGGGCGTTCCCCGCCGGCCAGCAGGTGACCTCGGCGTGGAACGCCAACGTCACCGCCCTCGGCGCCGACGTCACCGCCACCGACGTCGGCTACAACGCCGCCATCGGCACCAACGGCACGGCGTCGTTCGGCTTCAATGGCTCGTGGTCGGGGAGCAATCCCGCCCCCACCGCGTTCGCCCTCAACGGCGTCACCTGCACCGGCGGCGTCGGCCCCACCACCGCCCCGCCGACGACGGCCCCGCCGACCACCCCGCCGCCCACCACACCGCCACCGACGGGGGACCCGCTGGCCTACGTGGCCGCGATGCAGCCGGGCTGGAACCTCGGCAACACGTTCGACGCGGTCGGCAGCGACGAGACGGCCTGGGGCAACCCACGGGTCACCCAGGCGCAGCTCGACGCCATCCGGGCGCAGGGCTTCAACAGCATCCGGATCCCGGTCACCTGGAGCAACCACCACGGCCCCGCGCCGGCGTACACCATCGATCCGGCGTGGCTGAACCGGATCAAGGAGGTCGTCGGCTGGGCGCTGGACGACGGTTTCTACGTGATGATCAACCTTCATCACGACTCCTGGCAGTGGATCCACGAGATGCCGACCAACCGGACCACGGTCCTCAACCGCTACAACGCGCTCTGGAGCCAGATCGCGACCGCTTTCCGGGACGCCTCGCCGAAGCTGCACTTCGAGAGCGTCAACGAACCGCAGTTCACCAACAGCTCCGGCGACGCCCAGAACGCGCAGCTGCTGCACGAGCTGAACACGTCGTTCCACCGGATCGTGCGGGCGTCCGGGAGCAACAACGCGACCCGGATGCTCGTGCTGCCGACCCTGCACACCTCCTCGGAGCAGACCCGCGTCGACGAGCTGGCGAGCACCTTCGCCCAACTCGGCGACCGGAACCTCATCGCCACCGTGCACTTCTACGGCTACTGGCCGTTCAGCGTGAACGTCGCCGGGGGCACCCGCTTCGACGCCACCGCCCAGAAGGACCTGACCGACTCCTTCGACCGCGTCCGCGCCGCCTTCGTCGCCAAGGGCATCGGTGTGGTCATCGGCGAGTACGGTCTGCTCGGCTTCGACCGGCACACCGGCACCATCCAGCAGGGCGAGAAGCTCAAGTTCTTCGAGTTCCTCGGCTGGTACGCCAGGACGAGACAGATCACCACGCAGCTCTGGGACAACGGGCAGCACTTCGACCGGACCGCCTTCCGGTGGAAGGACCCGGAGCTGTTCGCGCAGATCAGGTCGAGCTGGACCACGCGCTCCGGGACGGCGTCCGCCGACCAGGTGTACGTGCCGCGTACCGGCCCGGTCGCCGCCCGGTCGCTGACGCTGAATCCGAACGGCACCACCCTGCAGGGGCTGCACCAGGGCGGCACCGCCCTCGTGCGGGGCACCGACTACACCGTCTCGGACAACCAGCTCACGCTCACCGCGAGCACGCTGACCCGGCTCGTCGGCAGCCGTGCGTACGGCGTGAACGCCACCCTGCAGGCGCGGTTCTCGGCGGGGGTGCCGTGGCGGATCGACGTGGTCACGTACGACCCGCCGGTGTTGTCGAACGCGACCGGCACCACGGCCTCGTTCGCCGTGCCGACCCAGTTCCGTGGTGACCAGCTCGCCACCATGGAGGCGAGGTACGCCGACGGTCGCAACGCCGGCCCGCACGACTGGACGCCGTTCAAGGAGTTCGACGTCGCCTTCGCCCCCGACTACCCGGGCAACCGCATCACGCTGACCGAGGCGTTCTTCGCGGCGGTCGACGACGGTGCCCGGGTGACCCTCACCTTCCACTTCTGGAGCGGTACGACCGTCACCTACCACGTCACGAGATCGGGCGGCAGCGTCACCGGCGTCGCCACCGCCGCCGCCCGGGTGGGCTGAGCGCGTACCGCCGCCTCTGCAACGGGAAACGGGCCGTGACGGCCGCCGTCACGGCCCGTTCCGCGCCTTCCGGCCGACGGGGGCGCTCACCCGCGGCGGTCGTCCGTGCCCGGCTCCGCGGCGCCGGCACGCGCACCAGGGGGATCGCTGAAGGTGCTGACACCGGGGACCAGCAGCGTGAGGGCGCTGGCCGCGGCGGTCAGCACGGCTGCCGCGACGAGGGTGGGCCGCATCCCGAACGCCACGACCGCAGGCCCGGTGAGGGCGTACCCGACCGGCAGCAGGGCGAAGGCGCTGAGCTGGTCCAGGGCGAGGGTCTTGCCGAGCACCTCGGTGGGGATCTCGCGTTGCAGGGCGGAGAGCCAGTAGAGGAAGTAGATCTCCACGACGAATCCGCCGACGGCGAAGCAGACGGCCGTGACCGGCAGCGGCAGGGCGAAGGCGAGGCTGGCGGGCAGGGCGGCGTAGGTGGTGAGGGCGAGCATGCTGACCGTGCCGGGCCGCCGGGGCCGCCACCTGCCGGCCAGCGCGATGGCGGGCAGGGCGCCGGCGGCGGCAGCGGCGAGGACGACCCCGTAGGCGAGTTCGCCGCCGAGGCGTTCCGAGGCGATCAGCGGCAGCAGCGTCAGGCTGGGCGCGGTGCCGGCGAAGAGCTGGACGGCCACGGCGGCCATGACGGCGGCCACCCAGGGGCGGCGCCGGACGGTGGCGATGCCGGCCGCGGCGTCGGCAAGCACGCTGGTCCGGGCCCGGGTGCCGGCGGCGGTGTCGCGCACGCCCAGCACCGCGAGGGCGCCGGTCGCGAAGAGGAGGCCGGCCAGGCCGAGCGCGGCGTGGATGCCGATGGCGGTGACGATCGCGGCGCCGGCGAGCGCCCCGAGGAGCGTCGCCGAGCGTTGGACGGCGGAGACCAGGGCGTTGCCGCGTACCAGCAGGTCGGCGGGGAGCAGGGCCGGGACCAGGGAGCGCATGGCCGGCCGGGACAGGGACTCGGCCACGCCGGACAGCGCGGTGACGATGCCGAGCGCGGCCAGGGGCAGGCCGTCGAGGGCGAACAGCGTGCCGACGACGACGGTCGTACGCATCAGGTCGGCGGTGAACAGGATCCGGGGTCGCGAGACCCGGTCGGCGAGGATGCCGCCGGCGAGCAGGCACACCACCAGGGCGATCGCCCGGCCGGCGAGGATGACGGCGATGGTGCCGGCGCCGGCCCCGCGCTGCACGGCGTACAGCGCGAACGCCACCGGCAGGATCTGGTCGGCGACCGCCCCGGCGGACTGGCTGGCCCACACCCGCAGGAACCGCGGATGGTGGCTGAGCTTCCCCACCGGCACGGTGGCCGGGCTGGTGGCGGCGCTCACGGCGTACGACGGGGGACGCCGGCGCGGTCGGTCGCGCTCATCCGAGCTGGTCCGGGCCGGCCGCCAGGTCGGCGGGTGACCGGTGCGTGCTGGCGGCGAGGCGGGCCGGTGGCGGGTACTCCGGTCCCACGGGAAGGGTGCCGTCGCCGGGAGCGGGGTTGCCGGCGGAGAGCAGGTAGGTGGCGAACTCGTGGTCGCCATCCACCCCGAGCATCGCCTCGACGCCGCTGTCGTGGAACGCCACCGTCTGGAAGGGCGCCAGGTTCAGTGCGGTGCAGGTCAGCGCGAACGTCTGACCGTAGTGGCCGGCGTCGAACATCCACAGCCGGTAGGCCCGCGGGTGCCGGTACTTCCAGGACAGGCGGGCGGCGACGGTGGTGGTGAGGCAGGTGAAGGCCCCCTGGTAGGAGGGCTCCTGCTCGTAGGCCAGGGCGGCGATGCGCTGCCGGTCGACGCCGGCGTCGAGGAGTTCGAGGCGGTGCACCTCGGGAGCGTAGTGGTAGAGGCCGGGCGGCACCCCGGTGACGTCGTAGACGGCCACGTAGCACTCGACCTCGTGCCGGCCGCCGGCGGAGGCGCTGATGCGCCCCTGCTGCGGGCCGAAGGCGCCGCCGTCGAGGAAGCGCTGGGGCGCGAAGGTGCAGGCCAGCACGGTGGCGAGCGCGTCGATCCCGACCGGGGTCCCGGCGAACGCGCGGTGGGTGCGCCGGGCGGCGAACACCTCCTCGACGGGCGTACGCAGCGGCAGGACGCGCCGGGGGAGGTGCACGGCCGGGGCGTGCGGGTATCGCTTGAACGGTGCCGGGGGCTCGCCGTCGGCGGCGATCTGCGCGGCTGTGGCGTCGCGGCGCGGCGAATCCACGAGGTAGTTGGCGTCGCGGGCCTCGGTGTGCATGCGGGACGCGACCGGACCCCAGTGCTGCCAGACGGGCGGGACGGCGGCGTCGTCGGTGTCGGCGACGAGGATGCCGGCCTCGTGGAGCTGGTGGAGCGCCCGGGTGGCGGCCTCGGCGGCCTCGTCCCCGAAGTGGGCGGCGACCTCGTCGACGTCGGTGTAGTCGTCCAGGCGCTGCAACAGGGTGAACAGGTCGAGGGTGACGCGCAACCATCGGCGCTGGCCGGGCAGGGCGACCATCAGCGCATCGCTGTCCCAGCGGCAGATGAGCTGGTCGCGGCGGCGTACACGCATTCCGATGCCTTTCCCACGCACGATGAACGGAAAAGGTGCCGGACCCGCGTGCGGGTCCGGCACCGGGCACGTCAGACGGCCCCGTGGTTCAGGATTTCCTCGTTCGTCTCGACGATCACGATGTCGAAGGCCATGGCTCGTACCTCCTCTCCGGCGCGGTGGGCTCGTGCACCCCTGGACGGCACCGTCTCCGCCGGCTTTCGAGACGGGCGTACGGGGGAACCTCAGTGCCGCGGAAACGCGTCCGGGATGTCAGCCGGTCGGCTGGCGTCGGCGGCGGGGGAGTCGCCTTCGGTGGCCTTCACAGAGCCCGTCAAGAATGCGGAACAGGTCTCCGGTCGGCGCGCCGTCATGACAACTCCTCTCATCCGTTCTCGCTTGCGACATAGAGAAGGTAGCGAATGCGTCGACCTCTTGCCAAGGGGTTGACCGTCGTTCATTAGTGGACGTGCAGCGGAAGTCCATGGGAATGCGAGGTGGTCATGAGGAATCCTCCAGGAGACGGCGTCAGGTGGGCCCAAAGGCGGCCGGGAACCGGCTCCGAACAGGAAATTACCGGCCGGTGGACGGGGAATTGGTCGCTTGGTGTGCACAATCGTTTATGGCGAGGGCGGGCGCCGCGACGATCCCATTCGTGAAGCCCGTCGCCATTCGTGGCCACGCTGCGCATCGACGCGTTCGGCCCTAAGGCGTGTTTCATGAACCGGTCAGAGCCACTCAGTGATGATCGTAAGTTAGGACGGCGTGGAGGCGGACTGCCAGTTTCTCGTAGCGGCTGGCGACGCCGCGGTTGCTGCGGCTGGTGTAGGCATTGTCGGCCAGGACCAGGTCGGGGCCCCGCCCCGAGAGCGGCCCGGCGCACGATCGGCCGGCTCGTCGTGCACGCCGCCGGGCGGTTCCTTCTGCAGATGCCCGTCGGTGCGGGCGCCGGCGGCGTGTTGGTGGGCGCGGCTGGTCATCGAGTCCACGCTCATCGTCCAACCGATCCGGCCCTGCGCATCGCCCGCGGCCTGCAACGCCGACAGGATCTTGTCCCAGGTCCCGTCCCGCTGCCACCGGCGGAACAGGCCGTGGACGGTGGGCCAGGGCGCGTGCTCAGCCGGGACGTCCCGCCATGGGGCGCCGATGCGGATCCGCCGCCGGATCCCATCAATGAGCTGTCGTTTCTCCCACTTCGGCGGACGACCTGTCCTCGGCGCGGCAGGCAGCAGCGGAGCCAGAGCAGCCCACTGCCCGTCGGTCAGGTCATGCCGCCTCGTCAGCCGTCCTGGTGGCCTGCTCGACCTTCGCGCAGTAGGCTGCACGGGCTTCCTCGTCGATCTGGTTCTCGTGTTCGGCGCGCAACCCGGTTCGGCCGTCGAGGCCCTCGCGCAGGATATCGGCGTGCCCGGCATGCCGGATGGACTCGCCGAGGACATGGACCATGATGGCGAACAGGTTCGTGTCGGCATAAGGCTCCGGCCACCACGGCACGTGGCCGGGGGCGTCGAGGGGAAGCGCGTTGATCGTCGCGTCCGAGTGTTCCCACGTGCGCCGGTAGAACGCGATGATCTGATCGCGGGTCTCGTCCTCGGTCGCCCACAGATCGCTGCCGTTGGAGTCCTGCCACCGGGGCAGCGGTTCCGGGGAAGGGCGGTCGAAGACCTCGCCGAAGTACCTGGCCTCGACGGTGGCCACGTGTTTGACCAGGCCGAGGAGGTTGGTCCCGGTCGCTGTCAAAGGTCGGCGGGCATCGTATTCGGGCAAGCCGTCGAGTTTCCAGAGCAGCGCCTTGCGGTCCCGCCGCAGTCTCCCGTGCAGGTTGGCTTTCGCGAAATCATCGATCATGCGGCACGAGCCTGCCATGGGTTACTCGTGGTCTCAAGATCCCGTACGTGGTCCGCAACGAGTCCTCGGTATGAGATTGGGACTCCACCGGCGGAGCGCTTCCTACGATAGATAAGTTAGCAGTGATCTTGCGCGAGCGGTATCGGGCGGGCGACCGACTGCGCAGGTCAGCGGCGGTGGCTAGGTTCGCCCAATGCCCATTAGCGTGATCACTGCGGCGTCCGCAGGCACCTGGACGCTCGGCGACCTGACTGTCAACCGAATCGGATTCGGCGCGATGCGCCTGACGAGCACCGGCAGTGCGGCGAGCGACCGCGACCGGGCGGTCGGTGTGCTGCGCCGGGCGGTCGAGCTCGGTGTGAACCACATCGACACGGCGGCGTTCTACTTCTCGCCGCTCCGGTCGGCCAACGAGATAATCAACACGGCGCTCTCGCCGTACGTCGACGACCTGGTCATCACCACGAAGGTCGGGCCGGGCCGTGACCCCTCGGGGGAGTGGCTGCCGCTGGCCCGGCCGGATGAGCTGCGCGGGCAGGTCGAGGAGAACCTGCGTCAGCTCGGGCGCGATCATCTGGATGTCGTGAACCTGCGCCAGCACGGCCTGGAATCGGTCGCGGAGCACTTCGGCGCGCTGGCCGACCTGCGCGAAGCCGGCCTCATCCGGCACCTCGGCCTGTCCAACATCCGCCCGCAGCACCTCGCGCAGGCACTGGCGATCGCCCCGGTGGTCTGCGTGCAGAACCCGTACGGCGTCGACACCCGACGCATGCACGACCAGTTCGTGCGCACCTGCGGCGAACAGGGCGTGGCATTCGTGCCGTTCTTCGCGATCGCCGGCGACGCGCGTGAGGCCGGCGGCGTGGCCGCCAACACGGCTGTGCAGGCCATCGCACACGCGCGCGGCGTGACGCCGGCGCAGGTGCGGATCGCGTGGACCCTCAGCCGCGGGCCGCACCTGCTGGCCATTCCCGGCACCAGCAACCCCGACCACCTGGTCGAGAACCTGGCCGCCGGGGCGCTGGTCCTGTCCACCGATGAGCTGGCCAGCCTCGAGTAGCGGCGCGCCGGAGGGGCAGAGCCCTGCCACGAGTCCACCGTCATCGACGAGAGGCCCCCGTCACTTTGCAGACAGCGACGACGTCGATTCCCCTCCCGCCCCCGAACAGTTCCTGGCTTGTTGCCCGAGGACTCATCCCCGCTCACGGCCCTCGGCGCGTTCTGGCCGTCGCGACCTTCATCAACATGCTCGGAAGCGGCCTCTTCATGGCCAGCGCCGTGCTCTTCTTCACCCGCTCCGTCGGGCTCCCCCTCACGCAGGTCGCCCTGGGCCTGGGCGCCGCCGCACTCGTCGGGACGGTCGCCGGGATCCCGGCAGGGCATCTCGCCGATCGGCGCGGCCCGCGCGAGATCTATCTGCTGACTCTGGTCATCCGAGCCGTCACCACAGCCGCCCTGGCCTTCGTCCACACGTTCTGGCTGTTCGTCGTCCTGGTCTGCCTGACCCAGCTCGCCCACTCGGCCGGCGGGGCGTCTCGCGGCCCGCTGGTGCGCGGCTTCGGCGGCACGAACCCGGCCCCGTACCGTGCCTATCTTCGTTCGGTTGCCAACCTCGCCGGATGCTGCGGAGCCCTCGCCGCCGGCGTCGCAGTGCAACTGGACACCCGCGCCGCCTACCTGGCCCTGATCGCCGGCAACGCGATCAGTTTCGTGGCATGCGCCGCCATCATCGCCCGACTGCCCTCGCTACCGCCGATCCCGGCACCCCAGATGACCGGGCGCTGGATCGCACTGAAGGACAAGCCCTACATGGCAGTCACCGTGCTCGACGCCATCATGGGAGTTCAGGGCCAGGTACTGGTCTTCGCACTGCCGGTGTGGATCATCTCGCAGACCAACGCCCCGCGCTGGTTCGTCGGGATGGCCGTGCTGGTCAACACCGCCCTCGTCGCGGCGCTCCAGGTCAGAGCCAGCCGGGGGATCGACACCGGTCCAGCGGCGGGACGGGCCATACGTCGCTCCGGGTGGGCGTTCCTGATCGGGATGGCCCTGATCGCCGCCACGTCGAATATGCCCGGATGGCTCGCCGTCACGGTGATGACGCTGGGGGTCGCCGCGCACACCGTCGGCGAGCTCTGGCACGCGGCGGGCTCGCTCGAGCTGCAATTCCGACTCGCGCCTGCACACGCACAGGGGCAATACACGGGAATCTCCGGGCTCGGCACGGGCCTTGGCAACGTCGCCGCCCCTTCCATCCTGGGTCTGCTCTGCATCGCCTGGGGCGCCCCCGGCTGGCTGCTGATGGGCGGCATCTTCGTCGCGGTCGGGCTCGCCGCACCGGCGGTCGTCCGGTGGAGCGCGCGAACACGTCCAGACCCAGCGGAGGCCGTCTAGGGGCCAGCGACCCGGCACCGCAACCGAACCAGCCGGAGGCTGACCGAGCCCAGCGCGGCGGCCAGGCAACACAGCGGGAGCTGCAGCGCCGCGAGATCCGGACGACATGAGGCCTGCGTCGAAGTCCGTGTGACGGCCTGAGTTGGCTGACGGTCTCATCAGCTGCCGAAGATCGAAACCAAGGACCCGCCCGGACCGGGTCCTAGCCGAGTCCTGGCCGCAGAGATCCTCGCCGGCCGCCGCGTTCAAGGCGTACACGTCGAAAGTGAACCGGGCCCACCTGCGCCGCCGCGGCATCACTGCGACCATCCCCAGCAAGGCCGACCAGGACGCCCACCGGCGGGCCAACGGGGCCCAGGGTGGCCGACCGCCGGCCTTCGACCCGCACCTCTACCAGCAACGGCACGCTGTCGAATGCGGCATCAACCGGCTCAAGCGCAACCGGGCCGTGGCCACCCGCTTCGACGAGCTCGCCGTCCGCTGCGAAGCACGCTTCACCTCGCTGCCATCAACGAGTGGCTGTGACGGACTTTGATGCAAGCCCTGATTCGGCCGCTCGACGCGATCGTCGGCCGCGTCGAGCTGGCGACGCTTTCTCAGGGCCGGGTGACCGGGGCGCAGGCGCAGGCGGCCGGTCGCCCCCGGCAGTGGAAAGCAGCCGGCCGCTGCCCCACCCTGAGGGGAAGCGGCCGGCTGCCGGGAGAGGCGGGGCGTCAGACCGCCCCGACGGGGACCGGCTCGGGGGCGGGAGCCGGAGCGGGGACGCCCGCGCCGACGGCGACGGGAGCCGGCGTCTGCTCGGGCAGGTACCTGCCGAGCTTGCGGATGCGCCTGGCGTTGTTCTCCATGACGTCGATGGACGGCAGGTCGGCGTCGATCCGCACCGTCGTCGGGTTCGACGCGGCGGTGTGGATGTTGTTCAGCAGGGTGTGGAACGAGCGCGGGAAGAGCGAACTGACGAACTTCGACTGCTGCCGGCCGCGCCGGATGCTGGCCACGGGCTTCGACCAGTCGACCTGGCCGAGCCGGAACCGGTGCTGCCGGACGAGTTCGCGGCGGAACGTCGTCCACGGCACCAGCTTCAGCTTGAACCGCTCGGCGATCTCCTCGGTGGTCACCGGGGTCACCGGGTAGCTGATCACCCGCGGGGCGGCCGACAGGGCGTTGGCCACCACCGAACGGGCCAGCACGTCGCCCGCCACGACCGGGCTGGTGACATCCGAGTCCCAGACCATGCCGAGCTGCAGGACGTGCGAGATCATGTTCCAGAACGAGTACTCCATCCCGGGGTCCTTGAACCCGGTGCTGGGACCACCCAACGCGAACGGCGCCTGGTAGATGTGGATCGGCACGCCGTCGCGGTTCGCCCGCAGGCTGATGTGCTTGACGACCCACTTCATCCGGCTGTAGCCGGTGTAGAAGAAGCTGTTGCGGTAGAAGTCGCGCCACTGCTGGTAGACCTCGCTGCCGACCGAACCGATGACGTGCAGCGTCTTGAACCGCTTGCGCAGGCAGAACTCGGCGAGCCGCAGCGTCGGCAGGACCTTCTCCTCGCGGTACCGTGAGTAGGGGTAGTCGTGGGTCGTCGCCCCCGCGGCGTCGATGACCACGTCGACCTCGGCGAGCAGCTCGTCGTAGGCGGCGGGGGCGAGCCCCATCGCCGGCTCCAGGTAGCTGCCCTCCAGGACCGTCAGCTTCCCGGTGTCGGGCAGCTCCATCTTGTACTTGCGCAGCTGCCGGGCGATGCGGTCCTCCCCGGACTTGTCGCCCTTGGGGCGCACCAGGGCGTAGACCGTCGCGACCCGGGCGTCGCCGAGCAGTTCGCGCAGCATGTGCATGCCGACGTATCCGTTCGCGCCCAGCAGGAGCACGTTCCTCGGCTCGTCGTCGCCACGGCGCGGAAGCCTCTTCGCGACCGCCCGCGGGTCCTCCGAGTAGGCGAGCGAGATCCGGTTCGGGTTACCCGTCGAGAGGGCGATGCGGTCACTGTGGTGTCGCAGGGAAATGTGCATGGGTCCGCCTTTGCATGGGAGTGAGGGTCGTGGAGCCAAGAGGGACCGACCGGGCCGTCAGGCCACGCGCCGGTCCAGGTGCCGCCAGAACCTTTCACGCAGCTCTCGTCGGAGGAGCTTTCCGCTGGGGTTGCGGGGCAGCTGGTCGACGAACTCGAAGCTCGCCGGGATCTTGAAGTCGGCGATCCGTCCGCGCAGGAAGGGCGTGAGATCGCGTGCGGTCGCGGGCTGGTCGGGGTGGGTCACCACGAAGCAGTGCACGACCTCGCCCCAGTGCTCGTGCGGCACGGCGACGGCGGCGGCCTCGACCACGCCCGGGTACGCGCAGACCGCGTTCTCGATCTCGGCCGGGTAGACGTTCTCGCCGGCCACGATGATCGTGTCCTTGATCCGGTCGCGGACGAACAGGAATCCCTCGTCGTCCACGTAGCCGGCGTCGCCGGTGTGCAGCCAGCCGTCGACCAGGGTCGCGGCGGTGGCGTCGGGCAGGCCCCGGTACTCGATCATCCGCGCCGGGGTCGACAGGCAGATCTCGCCGACCTCGTACGGGGGAAGGAGCCGGCCCGTCCCGTCGATGATCTTCACGCCGAAGCCCGGGTACGGCCGGCCGGCCGCCTGCATGCGCGGCCCGCCGACGACGTGTTCCGCCGGCGGCAGGCAGACCGCCGTGTTGCCGCTCTCGGACAGGCCGTAGATCTGCGCGAACTCGCAGTCGAACATCTCGATGCTGCGGCCGAGCAGCGCCTCGGAGATCGGCGACCCGCCGTAGACGATCTTGCGTAGCGAGACGAAGTCCTCCCGCCTGGGCCGGGGCGGTGCGAGCATCATCTGCAACTGGGCGGGTACGACGCACGCCGTGGTGACGCCGTGCCGCCGGATGAGACGGACCGCCTCGTGCCCGGCGAACACCCGGACGGACACGTTGGTGACGCCCGCGCTGAACCCCTGGATCGACCACCAGAGCCCACCGATGTGGAAGCCCGGGATGCCGATCAGGCTCACGTCCTCCGGCCGCCAGTCGATCCAGTCCAGGCCCTCGGAGGCGAGCGCGTCGCGCACCGCGAAGAAGCTGCGGTGGGCCAGTACGACACCCTTGGGGTTGCCCGTCGTGCCGCTGGTGTACACCTGCGCCAGCGGCTGCTCCTCGGTCCAGGACGGGTCGAGGTCGCCGTCCTCGTCGGCCTGCCAGTCGGCGAAGCCGGCCAGCGGCACCACCTCGCGCAGCTCGGGCAGGTCCGGCCGCAGCGACTCGACGGTCTCCAGGAGGTCCTCGTCACAGAAGAGCACCGTGCTGCCGGAGTCGCGCATGATGTGGCGGATCTCGCCGGCGCGCAGCCGCCAGTTGATGGGGACCAGCACGGTGCCGGTCTTGGCGCAGGCGAACAGGACGTCGTAGTAGTGCTCCGACTCCTTGCCGAGGTAGGCGACGCGGTGCCCGGCCGTGACGCCGGCGCGTCGCAGGGCGTGCGCCGTGCGGTTGCTCGACCGGTGCAGCCCGGCGTAGCTGACCGTACGGTCCTCGCAGTGCACCGCCGGGTGGTCGGGTCGCTGCGCCGCGTGGAAGGCGACGACGTCGTGCACCGTGCGCAACCGCGGGTGGTACGCCCTCATCGGCCCGTGCCCTCCGCGACCGGCAGTGTCTCCTCGAGGAACCGCACGATCGCCGG
Organism: Micromonospora sp. CPCC 205546; assembly: GCF_036902715.1. Classification (NCBI taxonomy): domain Bacteria; kingdom Bacillati; phylum Actinomycetota; class Actinomycetes; order Micromonosporales; family Micromonosporaceae; genus Micromonospora; species Micromonospora sp. CPCC 205546. The sequence continues at coordinate 25,677 of NZ_JBAKHL010000014.1, read as the reverse complement.
ACCGGACGCCAGGGCAGGCAGCAGGTTCGGGTCGATCTCGATGCCGAACGCGTTCTCGAGCGCCATCATGAGCTGGATCTGGCGCAGCGAGGTCCAGCCCTCCACGGTGTCCGGGTCCAGTCGCTCGGGCAACTCGTCCGGTGCGACGCTGAAGACCGACGCGATCACCTCGCGGACGCGGTTCTGCAACATTGCTACTCCTTGGGTGTCGCGCCGAGGCCCTGCCCCGGGGTGAAGAAACGTCGCGTGATGCGGGAGATCGTGCGGAAGTCGTCCGTGCTCACCTCGTCGAGGGAGATCTCCGTGCCCAGCTCCGCCTCGATCAGGTAGAGCAGCTCGACGAAGTGCATCGAGTTGAGGACCCCGGTGTCCACGAGGTCGTCGTCGACCCCGACGGAGTCGATGTCCGGACACCTGGCGCGCAGGAACGCGGTGAGGAACTCGGGGACCGCTCCGGTCGTACTCATGGCCTCTCCTCGGGGCGCGTCGGTGCGGGCAGGATCTTCGTGGTGACCCGGGCCGCCGCCGGCTCGCCCGCGCACCGGTGCTCGGCCACCACCCCGCCGGTGGACAGGCCGGTCGGGATGAGCCGGTTGGTGCGCAGCGCGACGGCAGGGTCGCGCAGCAGCGGGTTGGTGTCCCGCACGGTGGCGGAGAACAGCGCGAAGACCGGGTCGACGACCTTGGTCGCCCCGTCGGCGTCCTCGACCTCCACCCAGGCGTGGACCAGGTCGAGCATGCCGACCACCCAGCCGATCCGGGTGACCGCCGGGATGCCGGCCCGGAGGCAGAGCTGGGCGAGGTAGCGGCTCGCCGAGTCGCAGCTCGCCACGCCGTGCCGGGCCACCAGGTCGACGTCGTCGCGCAGGGCCTCGGGCAGCTTGACCCAGCGCAGGTCCATGGCGGCGAACTCGGCGACGATGGCGCGCAGCTCGGGGGAGCGCAGCTCGGCCCGCTCACCGCGGGTGTGGACGGTGGCGGTGACGGCCAGCTCCGAGCCCGTGCACACGACGGTGTCGCCACTGGGTGCGGCAACGCCCCAGGCGGGTTCGACCGTCAGGTCGTGCACCGCGCCGCCGCAGCGTTCGGGGCGCGGCAGGGCCAGCATGCTGGTCGGCGCCGGACCGCACGCCTCGGCGCCGCACGCGACCCGCAGCGCGAAGCGGGAGGCGCGGGGCGCGAGCAGATCCTCGGTCGCCGAGCGCATCCACCGCAGCGAGTAGGCGAAGGCCTGCTCCGGCACGGTCGTGCCGGTGCCGGAGTGCAGCGCCAGGTTGAACAGGTCGCGCGAGTCGAAACGCTCCTCGCCCGGGTCGCCGCCGGCGGGGAGCCCACGGTCCAGCAGGATGGACAGCGTGCGGTCGTCGCAGCCGAGGAGCTGTCGTGCCGAGGCACGGTCGACGTCGTCGAGCCGGTGCTCGGACGGGACCGCGAAGAGCGTGTCCAGCCCCCGGCACAGTCCGGCCGCCGTCACGACCGTGCCGCCCGGTCGCGCCACATCGTCCTGATGACGCTGCCGGTGCTCAGCACGTACTCGTCCACCGACGTCCAGCCGAGCATCTCGTTGATCTGCACCTGCTCCGGGCCGGCCGAGGTCTCCAGGTAGCCCGGCAGGCCGAGGGCCTCGGCACGCGCCTGGCCGGCGCGCATGAGGACGTAGCCGACACCGACCGAGTCGACCCGGCGGCCGAGCACCGCGAACCACACGTGCGGGCGGTCGGGGCGCATGCGGTCCAGCGCGTTGGAGATCCGGACCGCCTCCACCACGGCCCGCGGCCCGGCCAGCAGGCACGCCACGGAGCGCAGCGCCCATCCCCACCACGGCGTGGTGCGCTCGTCGCCGTAGAGGACGAGGATCCCGTCGAGCCGGTCGGCGCGGTACGCGGCCAGCGTGATGCCCGAGCTCATCAGCTGGGCGATCACCAGCTCCGCCAGGTAGAGGGCGGTCAGCGCCGACCTGCGCTGCCACCGGGGCAGCGATCCGGCCGCGGCCCAGATGGCGCCGTCCTCGTACGCCTCGGCGAGCAGCCGCGCGCCCGCCCACAGTTGCCGCCACGGCAGGTCCCGGACCTCGAGCCGGGGCTCCGGCCGCGCGATTGTCTGACTGTTCACATTGCACCCCACGTCCGGACGGAAGCCCGCTGACCTGGGTGAATCTATTGGTCGTGGGTAATCCGCCAGTAACAAGCAGGCCCCTCCGGCGGTGTGCGCGCCGATGCCCGCCGGAGCGACGGCGCCACCCCGCGGCGCGGGCTGCGTGCCGGCTGCTCCCTTCCGGCGGGTCGGTCCGGATGCGAGACTGGGTCGTGTCGCCAGACGACGTCGGGAACCCGCCGGAGCACCAGCGCGCCGCGTCGGTGCCGTCGTGATCGGCGGCCACTGGGAGGTCGTCGTGGTCGGCGGCCGGATCGCCGGGGCGTCCACCGCCTGGGCGCTGGCGCCCTACGCGCAACGGATCCTCGTGCTGGACGCCTCGCGGCCCACCGCGTTCTGGCCGCAACAGTCCACCTGGGATCGCGACGGCAATCTCGCCTGGGCCGAGCTCGGCCTGCTGGAGACGGTCCTGGCCTGCGGCGCCCCGCGCACGTACGGCGACACGCAGCGCATCGGCGAGGACGTCGTCGAGCGGGTCTACCCGCGCGTGGACGCGTACTCGTACCGGATGAGCGTGCCCCGTGAGGTGCTGGACCCGGCGCTGCTGGCCGCCGCACGCAGCCGGGGCAACGTCACCGTGCTGCGCCCGGCCCGGGTACGGGACCTCACGATCGACGCGGGCCGGGTACGCGGGGCGACCGTGCGCCACGGCGGCGTGGACAGCCGGGTCACCTGCGACCTGCTGGTGCTGGCCGACGGCCGGCTGTCGCACAACGCGCAACGGGTGGGGGCGGGCGCCTACCGGGTCGTCGAGTCGCCGTGGTTCGCCCTGCTGGCGTACTACGAGAACCTGCCGCTGCCCACGGACCGCTCGTACTTCTCGCTGCAGGACCGCAGCGTGCTCATCTCGACGCCCTGCGGCGACAAGCAGTGGTGCGTCGCGCTGGACCTGCACCAGAGCCTCATCGACGAGACCGGCCGGCACCCGGCGCGCTCGTACGAGCGGATGGTGCGCGACGACCCGCGCCTCGGCCCCGCCGTCGCCGTCGGCCGCCGGAGCACGTCGATCGGCGGCGCCGGCCGGATGCGGATGCTGCGCCGGCCGATGAGCGGGCCGGGCTGGTGCCTGGTCGGCGACGCCGGCTACCACCTGGACCCGGTCACCGCGCAGGGCACCCGGGCGGCCCTGGTCACGGCCCGGATCCTGCGGGACCGCGTCGCGGGGGCCGGCCGCGTCGTGGGCGCGGACCTGACCGGCCTGACCGACGAACGCGACGCCGCCCTGGAGGCCGACTGGGCCTACACCGAGCAGATCGTGCGCGGCTGACCGACGCCCGAACGCCCGACGCCCGAACGCCCGTTGCCTGGCCCGGACGGTGCCCGGACCGGCCGGCGGGGGGACGCGCGCCGGCTACCCGGTCGGGCGGCTGCCGTTGATGGTCACCCGCTGGCCGTAGCGGGAGTGCGGGTAGTAGTCCCACACGGCGTGGTGCTGGGTGCAGCGGTTGTCCCAGAACACCAGCGTGTTCGGCGTCCAGCGCACCCGGCAGCTCAGGATCGGCTGCTGCGCGACCCAGGCGAAGAGCATGTCCAGCACCGCCCGGCTCTCCGGCCGGGACAGCTGCACGATGTGCGAGGTGAAGCCAGCGTTGACGAAGAGCAGCGGACGGCCGGTCTCCGGGTGGCGTACGACGACGGGGTGCTCGCTCTTCGGCACGACGTACTCCGGTGGCGGGGTGTGGCCCTGCCACGGGATCAGGCCGTCGTGGACCGCGGTCAGCCCGTCGAGGAAGGCCCGCATCGGCGGGGAGAGCATCTCGTACGCCAGGTGCATGTTCGCCCAGAGGGTGTCGCCGCCGACGCCGATCTCGGGCGTCCGGGTGACGTAGAGCATCGAGCCCAGCGACGGCTCGGCCTCGGCGGTGCCGTCGGTGTGCCAGTCCTCGCCGGCCACGAAACGCGACTCCCGGCCGGCGCTGATCTCGAGGACGGCCGGGTCGCCGCCGTCGAGGTCGGCGAGGGGCTGGCGGCGCAACTCCCCGAAGTGACCGGCGAAGCGTTTGTGGTCCTCGGCGGAGAGCACCTGGTCGCGGAAGACCAGCACGTGGTGGGCGAGGAAGGCGCGCCTGACCTCGGCCAGCTGCGCGTCCGACAGGTCGGTCGCGAGGTCGAGGCCGGCGACCTCGGCGCCGATCACCGGGGAGATGGGCGTGACGGTGATGGTGTCGTAGCGCTCCGGCGGGCGGGTCGTGGCCCGCTCGACGGCGGCGAGGACGTGCTCTTCCATGCGTTGCCTCCTGGATTCGGTGTCACAGTCCCCGGGCCAGCAGATCGGCCACGATCAGCCGGCCGAAGGCGAGGTTGCCGTGGATCGGGTCGTCCGGCTCGCAGAACGCGGCCCGCTGCCGGCCCGTGCCGTCGGTGACCCGGGCCCGCAGGTCCACGACCTCCACGCCGAGGGCGACGAGCGCGCGGCGCATCGTCTCCTGGGCCGCCATGAAGACCAGCGGGTCGGACATCCCCGGCACCCGCTGCGGCGGCAGCACCGCCAGCACGCGCAGCCCCAGACCGCGGGCGTGGCGGTAGAAGGCCAGCGCGTCGCGGGCCATCGCGCGCACGATGTCGTCGAAGAGCCCGCCCGCCAGGAAGCCCGCCGGGAACGCGCCGTCGCCCGCCCGGTAGATGGCCCAGTTCTGCGTGGTGGCGAAGAAGTGGGCGCTGAGGCCGAACGTCGAGACCAGCGGGACGGCGAGCTGCCCGATGTCGGCCACGCCCAGCCTCGACAGGAAGCCCCGGTGATGCTCCTGCACGGCGGCGTCGCGGAACACCAGGCCGTCGTCGCGGACGTCGAAGAAGCCGACGTTGAAGTCGCGCCCCGAGCCGACCGCTCCACCGACGAAGGGCACCCCGGCCGCCGTGGCCGCGCGGGCGATGGGCCCGGCGTGCGAGTCGCCCAGCAACAGGAACCTAGCCGGCACGGTAGTGGTCGAGGACGGCGTCGTCACAGTAGAGGTCACCTCCGTCGGCGGAATCGGTGGCGTCGGCGCGACGGTCCGCCGCCGTCGTGGGCCGATGCGTCGGCCCGGACTCCCCGCGTTGCCGTTCGAGGGCGTCGAAGAAGTGGCGCATGACGAAGGCGACCCCCGCCGGCGTCACGTCGCGCAGGTTCGGCGCGAAGAAGGCCCCCCGGAACGGGAAGCCGGAGATCAGCTCGTACGAGGGGAAGTAGTCGACGTGGTCGAGTTCCTGGGCGAGCTGGCCCGCCGCGGCCCGCAGCACCGACTTGGAGTAGGTGGTGGCGCTCAGCGCGTGCGCCCCGGTGGCCGTCGCGGTGAGCGGCACCGGCGACACGGTCAGCAGGACCCTGAGCCGGGGGTTGGCGGCGCGCAGCAGCGCGACGGCGGCGGCGAGGTCGCGGTGCACCTCGGCCACGGTGAAGTTGTGGAAGACGTGCCGCCCGGCGTCGAAGGTGCCCCGGACGGTACCCGGGCAGACCGGGTGGACGGTGCCGGTGGCCACGTCGCGCCAGGCCTCGGTCAGACCGAGGGTGAAGATGAGGCAGCCCGCCTCGGCGACCGCCCCCCGGATCGCCGTCAGGGTGGACCGGCGGGCGGCCAGGGTCGTCTCCGCCGAGGCGTAGCCGTCGGGTTCGACCGACGGGCGGTACGGGTCGAAGAACCGGTCGCCGTCGCGCCAGACCTCGTCGGGCCCCGGGTCGTCCGTCAACGCCCAGCTCAGCCACTGCCGCAGCGTGGCGGCGGTGTAGATGGCGCCGGTGCGGAAGGAGAACGCGCCGTAGTGGCGGGCCCGGCGCTCGGCCTCGGTCAGCCCCGGCGGGGGCAACTCGGCCTCACGCCAGTTCATCCCCTCGTCGAGCAGGGCGGGACCGAGGTGGCGGGCGAAGCAGGAACCGGCGGTGAGGACCGCGTCGTCCGGGGCGAGTCCGAACTTCGGCGTCCACACCTCGCCGATGGCCAGCATCTCCGGCTCGGCCACCGCGCTGCGCCAGAACGACCGCGACGGCAGCGACTGGTACGGGTTCATCGCGCCGCCTGCGGGTCGGTGGCGGGCTCCGCCTCGTTGACGGCCGCGGCCACCGCCCGGACGTGCGGCGCCCTGACGATGCCGTAGTGGGTGGTGTCGACGAGGTGCCAGGCGAGCCCGGCCAGGTGCGTCCGCCACTGCCGGGCCTGCTCCTGCGGGGGACCGAGCGCCGGCAGGCCGGCCGTCGGGCGGCCCGCCAGCCAGAGCCGCCCGGGCGTCCCGGCCAGCCGGGGCAGGGTGTGCTGCGCCATGCTCGCCAGGTTGGCCCGGCAGCAGCGCGCCAGCGCGTCCGCGTACGCCGCCGCCGCGGTGTCCGCGCCGGTCGCCGCCCCCAGTTCGTGGGCGAAGAGCGCGGCGAGCCGTTCCTCGTCGTACGCCCGGAAGGTCGCCGCGGCGTCCGGCGGCGGCGGGTCGAGCAGGTAGAGCTCCTCCGCCGGCTGGCCGGCGGCCTCGGCCTCCGCCGCCATCCCGAGCGCCACCCAGGCCCCGAACGACCACCCGCCGAGCCGCCAGCGCCAGTCGCCGGAGGGGAAGCGGTCCCGCAGCGCGGCGTGGTAGCGCGCGGCCCGCTCCGCGAGCGACCAGGACGGCTGCCCGGGACGTGCCAGCGCGGGGTCGGCGATCACGCAGACCGTGAGCGCCGGGTCGAGCGCCGACACCAGCGGGCGGTACGCCTGTACGTCGCCGCCGACCGGGTGGACCAGGCAGAGCACCGTACGCCCGCGCCCCGCCTGCCACACCTGCACCGCCACGGCGGGCTCGGCGGGTCCGGCGGCGCGGACCGGCTCGCCGAGGAGCCCCAGCACCTCCGTCAGGCTCACCCGGTGGCTCAGCTGGGACAGGCTGAGGCTGACGCCGAACCGCTCCTTGACCCGGTCGATCAGGTCCAGCAGCAGCAGCGAGTCGGCCCCCAGGTCGTAGAGGGACGCGGCCGGGTCGAGCCGCTCGGTGCCCAGCCAGTCCCGGAGCCATCCGCCGACCTCCTCGACGGCCGGGCGGGGCGGCGGGGCGGGCGTGGCGACCTGCGGGCCGGCCGGTGGCGCGTAGAAGCTTCGCGCCCGCTCCAGCGCGGTGGTGCAGACGAGCAGGTGTGGCAGCCGCAACCACAGGGCCCGCGCGAAGAGCCGGCGTCCCTCGTCGACGGAGAGACCGACCGCCAGGTGCGCCCGGTGCCGGGCGTCGGTGGGCAGGGCGTCGCGGGCCAGGCCCACCTCGCTCCAGACGTCCCAGCCGATCGAGATGCGCAGCGTGGTGTCGGTGTCGTTCGCCCGGTGCCGGGCGAAGCCGTCCAGGAGCCCGTTGGTGGCGGCGTAGTCGAGCTGGCCGACGCCGCCGAGCTGCGCCGACATCGACGAGCAGTAGACGGCGAACGCCGGCCGGTGCAGCGCGACCAGCCGCTGCACGAGCAGCGCGCCGTTGGTCCTGGCGGCCGTGGCCCGCCGCATCGCGGCCGCGTCCCGCCGGCCGATCAGCCCGCCGGCCGCGATCCCCGCCGCGTGGACGACCCCGTCGACCCGCCGGGCGCCGAGCCGCGCCACCAGTTCGTCGGGACCGGTCTCGGCCAGGTCCACCTCGACGAGGTCGACGCGGTCGGCCCAGGGCGCCAGCTCGGCCGGCAGCGGCCCGCGCCGCGCCAGCAGGACCACCCGGCAGTCGCCCTGCTCCAACAGCCACGCGGCGATGCTCCGCCCGATGCCGCCGGTGCCGCCCAGCACCACGTAGACGGCCGGCCCGGCCGACGGCGGTCGCGTCGCCGGCGGTGCCGGCGGGCGGACCGGCAGCAGCGCCTGCTCCCACCAGTAGCCCCCGCGCAGCGCGAGTCGCCGCGGCGGCGGTGCCTGCTCCGTCAGCAGGGCCGCGAGCGCCGGCGCCCAGCCGGCCGGATCGGGGTCCGGCAGGTCCACCCAGTGGCTCTCGACGTCACCCTCCTGGGGTGCGACCTCGCACACCCCGGCGAGCAGGGCCAGCTCCGGCCGGCCCACGTCGCCGTCCACGGGCTGCGCCTGCCGGGACAGCCACCAGGCCCGCAGCCGGGGCCGGCCGGATCCGGCCGCGGCCGCCAGCAGCGCCGCCGGGGTGTCGACGCAGGCCCGGTACGCGTGGGCCAGCGCGTCGGGGCCGACCGGCCCGTCGACGGCGAGCGGCAGCGCGTGCAGCCACTCGACGTCGTCCCGCCCGGCGGTGGTCGGTGAGGCGGCGTCGGCGCCGCCCAGCGCGTCGAGCAGCCGGCGCAGCGAGTCGGGGTCGGCCGGGTCCACCCGGTAGCTGTCGGGACCGAGCCGGGCGAAGCCGTCGGCGGCGGTGGCGGTCACCACCCGGGCGTGGGACGCCGCGAACGCGCGCAGCGCGGCCGGCGACGGCGGCTCCGCCGCCATGATCACGAGCGTCCTCCGAAGGCGGGCGCCGGGATCGGTCCCCGCGTGCCGCCAGCGGACCCAGTGCGGCTGGTGCAGCCACTCGGCCTCGGGCAGCCGCACCGGCCACGGCTGATCGCCCGGCGCGGCCCCGCCCGCCGAGGTCCCGGGGTCGGGCCGGGCCATGCCCGACGGGGATGTCGCCCCGGCCGGGAGGCCCGCCCCGGTGGGGGACGTCGCCCCCGTCGGCGGGGCGGCGCGGGCGAACTCGTGGTCGACGAGCGTGAACGCGGGAGGGGGGAAGTCCCAGGGCGGCTGGGCCGGCCCGGCCGGCCACCGGATCGGCCGTCCGGCCAGCCAGGCGGCGACGAGTGCGGCCGCCGGCGGCGTACCGGAAGGGTCGGTCACCACGACGGGCGCCGCCTCGACCGGGGTGACCTCGACGGCGGTCGCGGTGCGCAGCCAGGCCACGGCGGCGGCCGCGTCGGCGCAGACGGCCGCCGCCCGCCACCGGCCCGGCGTACGGCCGGCCTGCAGGTGGCGCAGCACCCGGTGGTAGGCCTCGGGCCGCGTCACCAGGTAGTCGGCGACCCGGTCGGCGTCGGCGCGCAGGCCGGCCGCGCTGCCGCTGGCCAGCACCATCACCGGTACGGCAGCCGGCGGCGGCCCGCCGGCGTCGACCGGCTCGGCCGCCTCGCAGACCAGGTGGGCGTTGGTGCCGCCGATGCCGAAGCTGCTCACCGCCGCCACGCGCGGTCGGTCGACCGGCCACGGCCCGGACTTCGTCGGGACGTGGAACGGGGCCGGATCGGGACCCAGCCGTGGACTGAGCCGGCGGAAGTCGACGTTCGGCGGGATCCGGGCGTGGTGCACGGCCAGCACGGTGCGCACGAGGCCGACCACCCCCGCCGCCGCACCGAGGTGACCGATCTGGCTCTTCACCGAGGCCAGCGCGGTGCGGCCGGACTCGGCCAGGTCGAACGCCTGGCACAGCGCCGCCACCTCCACCGGATCGCCCAGCTCCGTGCCGGTGCCGTGCGCCTCCACGTAGCCCAGGTCGCGCCCGACGCGCCCGCTGCGCCGCAGCGCGGCACGGATCACCTCGCGCTGACCGGCGACCGAGGGCGCGGCGAAGCCGAGCTTCTCCGCGCCGTCGTTGTTGACGGCCGAGCCGGTGATCACCGCGTAGACGGTGTCGCCGTCGCGCCGGGCCAGCCGCAGGGGCTTGAGCACCACCACACCCACCCCGCTCGCGGCGACGGTGCCGCCGGCGTCGTCGCTGAACGGCCGGCAGTGCCCGTCCGGGGAGAAGATGTGCTGCGGCTGGTAGCGGTAGCCGGCGGTCAGCAGCGGGTCCACCAGTACGCCGCCGACCAGCATCACGTCGCCGTCGCCCTGACGCAGCAGCCCGGCCGCGACGTGGACCGCCACCAGCGAACTCGCGCAGGCCGCCTGCACGGTGAAGGCCGGCCCGGTCAGGCGCAGGTGGTAGGCCACCTTCGTGGCGAGGAAGTCCTTCTCGTGGTGCAGCGCCAACTGGAAGGAGTCCGGCAGCCGCGCCGGATCGGCGTCGCGCAGCATCGTCTGGAAATAGGTGTTCTCGCCGCAACTGGCCAGCAGGCCGACCCGACGCGCGGCGGGATCGGCGATGCCCGCGTGCGCCAGCGCCTCGACACAGCTCATCAGCAGGTGCCGTTGCTGCGGATCCATCAGCCGCGCCTCCTGCGCGCTGATGCCGAAGTGCCCCGGGTCGAAGCCCAGCGGCCTGGCCAGCTGGCTCCGGGCACCGACCAGGCCGTCGGCGGCCTCGAAGTGCTCGATGCCCCGGTCGCCGGCCTCCACCATCGCCCAGAAGGCGGCCAGGTCGTCCGCGCCGGGCAGGCGGACGGCCATCCCCACCACGGCGACCGGCTCGTCCGCCGGGCCCGCGGCGGTCGGGTCCCGCCCGGTCACCGCCGCCCCGGCCGCCCGGTGCGCCGTCAGGGGCCGATCGCCGGCCGCAACGACGACCCCGGTGGCCGGTGGCGCGGTCCCGGTCGCCGTCGGCGTCGCGTCGGCGGCTGGCGTCACCTCCGCCGCTTCGTCCGGCGTCGCCGGGACGGCGGTGGCCCGCTGCCCGGTGAGGAACCGGGCGAGGCGGCGGATGGTGACGTGCTCGAAGAGGTCGGGGATGGTCAGTGGCAGCCCCTCGGCGGCGCAGCGCAGGTGGAAGCGCATCAGGTCCAGGCTGCCCGCGCCCTGGTCGAAGAAGCGTCGGTCGGGCTGGACCGGTCTGCCGAGGACCTCCGCGAAGAGCCCGGCCAACCGCGCCTCCAGGGCCGACATGACCGGCACCGGCGCGGCGGCGCCGGGGCGCAGCTCCTCGCCCGGCGCGGTCGACGCGCGACGGCGGTCCAGCTTCCCGCTGGCCGTACGCGGCAGCTCCGCCAGCCGGCGGAACCGGTCCACCCGCACGTACGCGGGCAGCAGCCCCGCGAGATGACCGGTCAGCTCCTCCGGGGTCGGCGCCTCGGCCCGGAACTGCAGGCAGGCGACCAGGTGCGGATGGTCGTGGACCACCACGGCGTTGACGACCGCCGGGTGCGTCAGCAGGGCCGCCTCGACCTGGCCCAGTTCCAGCCGGTGCCCGCTCACCTTCACCTGCTGGTCGTCGCGGCCCAGGTAGTGCAGCAGGCCGTCCCGGTCGAACCGGGCCTGGTCGCCGCTGCGGAAGAACCAGCCGAGGCCGGGCAGCTCGACGAAGCGGGCCCGGTCGAGCGCGGGGTCGTCCAGGTAGCAGGGGGCCACGAACTCGCCGCCGATCAGCAGCTGCCCGGGGCAGTCCGGCGGCACCGCCTCGTCGGCGGAGTCCACCACCCGCAGCCAGGCGTTGGCCACGGGGCGGCCGATGGCCGGGCGGGTCGGCCAGGTGGCCGGGTCGCCGTCGAGGCAGAGGCTGCTGACCACGTGGGTCTCGGTCGGGCCGTAGTGGTTGAACAGGCGCGCGCCGGGCAGCCCGGCGAACCAGCGGCGGATGCTGTCGGTGCAGATCAGCTGCTCGCCGGCGGTGACGACCTCCCGCAGCCGTGCCGGGTACCGGCCGAGGCGTACGCCGTGCTCGGCCAGGAGTTGCAGGGCGACGTACGGCAGGAAGATCCGCTCGATGCCGGCGGCGTCGAGGTGCTCCAGCAGGGCCGGCATGTCCTGTCGTCGCCCGGGCCGGGGCAGGTGCAGGGTGCCGCCGCCGCAGAGCGTGCCGAAGATCTCCTGGAAGGAGACGTCGAAGGAGAGCATGGAGAACTGCAGGGTCGCCGCCCGGCCCGCCAGGCCGCCGGCCTCGCTCTGCCAGCGCAGGAGGTTGCCCAGAAGGACGTCGCCGACCTGCACGCCCTTGGGCGTACCGGTCGAGCCGGAGGTGAACAGCGTGTACAGCGGGCGGCCGGCGTACGGCGGCGCGACGGGCGTCGCCGCTCGGGACAGGAGCACCGGGTGGCGGGGGTGCCTGCCCTCGTCGATCGCGTCGAGGGCCGGCTCGTCGCCGGGCGCCAGCAGCACGCAGAGCGGATCGACCTGGCCCAGCACCTGCCGAAGCAGCGCCGGCGGGTACGCCCGGTCGAGCGGCACGACGGTGAGGTTGAGCCGGGCCGCCGCCAGCAGCGCCACCACGTGTTCCACCGACGGCTCGAAGAACAGCACGAGGTGGTGCCGGCCGTCGGTCGACACCGGATGGTCCCGCATCAGCTCGCCGGCGAGCGCCGCGGCGTACGCGTCGAGGTCGGCGTAGCTGAGGCGACGGTCGCCCGCGACCAGCGCGGTCGCGGCCGGCTCCGCCCGCACCCGCCGGGCGAACGCCTCGGCCACCGTGGGGAACACCGACGGCGTGCGCGGGCCCCGGCCCGGCTCGGGCAGGCCGCGGCGGTAGGGCCGCACGAGCTCGGCCAGCGTGCTCGTGCCGGTGCCGACCAGCGCGTCGAGCCCCCGCCGGAACAACTCGGCCGCCGCGGCGACGTCGGCGGCGTCGAAGTGGTCGTCGGCGTACTCCCAGAGGCAGTCGAGGCCGGAGCCGTGCGCGACGATCGAGAGGGTCAGCGGGCACTTGGCGTCGGTCGGGGCCAGCCAGACCGGCCGGGACGCGCAGCCGGGCAGCGCCAGCGCGGAGAAGTCGGTGTTGTCGAGCACGAAGAGGAAGTCGAACAGCGGCGCGTCGGCGCCGAAGTCGTGGTCGGCGACGGCGTGCGCGAGCGCCACGTCCTGGGCGTCGAGCACCGCGCGTACGGCGTCGGCCTGGCGCCGCAGCTGCGCCCGCAGCTCCTCCCGGGGGGCCAGCGCCAGGGGCAGCAGCACCGTGTTGGCGAACATGCCGACGCTGGCCTCGAAGTCGCCCACGGGCCGGTTCGCCACGGGGCTGGCGACGCGGGGGTGGGTGCGTCCGGTCAGCCCGTGCACCGCCCAGCCGAAGAGCGTCAGCAGCAGCGGGAACCGGGTCAGCCCCAGCTCGGCGCCGAGCCGGTCGAGCGCGTCGCGGCGCGCCGGGTCGATCACCGTCCGGAGCAGGTGGTCCCCGCCGCCGCGCTGCCGGATCGGCCGCAGCGGCGCGGCGACCTCCGCCACCTGGGCGTAGTGCCCGCGCAGGGCGTCGCGCCGCGCCCGGTAGGCCGGGTGGGCGAACCAGTCGGCCTGCCACCGGGCGTAGTCCAGCGGGGTCGCGACGGGCGGCACGCCCTCGTCCACCGTCGCGCCGGCCAGGGCCGCCGCGTACGCGGCCGACAGGTCGTGGAACAGCACGTCGAGCGACCAGCCGTCGACGGCGATGTGGTGCAGGTGCAGCAGCAGCACCCCGCCGCCGGCGCGGGCCAGCCAGTACGCCCGCAACATGCGCGGCTGCCCGAGGTCGAAGGGCACGGCGAAGAGGGCGCGGGCGCGCTCGCGCCACCCGGCCGCGCCGCCGTCGTCCCCGCCGGGCTCGCGCCACGGGTCGTAGGGGTCGCCGACCTCCTGGCGCAGCCCCTCGGGCGCGGTGCGGAAGGCGGTCCGCAGCGCCGGATGCCGCGCCACCACCCGGCGCAACGCCTGCCGCAGCGCGCCGACGTCGACCCGGCCGCGCAGCGCGAAGGCGAGCCCCACGTGGTAGGCGGTGGACGCCGGTGAGCGTTGCTGCAGCAGCCAGAGCCGCTGTTGCTCCGAGGTGGCGGGCGCGGACCGGGCACCGGCCGGGGCCGCCGGCACCGGGTACGGCGAACCGGTCGTGGCGCGGGCCGCTTCGACGGCCGCGGCCAGCCCGGCGAGATCGCCGCCCAGCACCACCGCCTGCGGCACCTCGGCGCCCCAGCGCCGCTGGATCTCGAAGCGCAGCCGCAGCGCCTTCAGCGAGTCCCCGCCGCTGGCGATCCACCGGTCCTCCGGCCGCAGGTCGGGCACGCCCAGTACCTCGCCGGCCAGCCCGAGCACCGTCCGCTGCCACGCCGCGCCGGACACGCCACCCGGATCACCGTCGCGTTCGTCGCGTTCGTCGCGGGGGTGCGGGTCGGCGCGCCCGGCGCGTATGTCGTGCGGGTGCGGGTCGGCGCGCCAGGGCGGGTCGGCGCACCGCAGCAGCGCGTCGGAGTCCACCTTGCCGTTCGCGGTCAGCGGCAGCGCCCCGACGCGGTGGACCCGGTGCGGGCGCAGGTACGGCGGTAGGGTCGCGGCGAGGTGCCGGTCGAACTCCGCGAACGACAGGTCGGCGGCGGTCACCAGGTACGCCAGCAGCTCGTTCGTCCCGTGCGCCGGGTCCCGCCGGGTGCACACGTACGCCTGCCGGATGCCCGGGTGGGCGAGGATCTGCCGCTCCACCTCGCCGGGCTCGACCCGGAAGCCGCGCACCTTGACCTGCCGGTCGATGCGACCGACGTACTCGATCCGGCCGGCGGCGTCGGCGCGCACCAGGTCGCCGGTGCGGTAGTGGCGGCCGGCGGTGTCGTCGAGCCAGGGCAGCCGGACGAAGCGGGCGGCGGTCTCCTCGGGCAGGTTGCGGTAGCCGGCCGCCAGCGCCGCGCCGCCGAGGTACAGCTCGGCGACCTCGCCCGGCGCGGCGAGGCGGACGCCGTCGACGACCAGGTGCGCGTCGGTGCCCGGCAGCGTCCGGCCGATCGGCACCACCTCCGCGTCGAAGTCGCGCGGGATCGGATGGCACAGGGCGAACGTGGTCGCCTCGGTGGGCCCGTAGACGTTGTGCAGCCGGGTGCGGCTGGTCGGGTTGTCGCGGTACCAGCGGCGGATCAGCCGGTCGTTGAGCTGCTCGCCGCCGACCAGCACCTGACCGACCCCGGCGAAGCAGTGCGGCAGCTCGTCGACCACCGCGTTGAACAGCGCCACCGTGATGAAGAGCGTGTCGATCCGCTCCCGGCGCAGCGCGGCGTCGAGCAGGTGCGGCGTGGCCACCGTCTCGTCGTCGAGCACGACGCAGCAGCCGCCGGTGAGCAGCGGCACCCAGACCTCGAAGCTGATCGCGTCGAACGCCGGGTTGGCGAGGCTCGCGTAGCGGGCCGCCGGGGGCAGCGCGACGTAACCGGGCCGGGCCAGCCGCAGGACGCCCGCGTCGCGTACCTCCACGCCCTTGGGGCGGCCCGTCGTGCCCGAGGTGTAGAAGACGAACGCGACCGGTGCGGGGGCGATCTCCGGTGACGGCTCCCCGTCCGCGCCGGGCGGGGCGTCCACCGGCAGCAGCGTCGTCACCGGCACCGGCCGGACCCCGTCGGGCAGGTCGTCGGGCGCGTCCGGGCCGTGGACCACCGCCACGGCGGCCGAGTCGCGCAGCATGTGCTCCCGGCGCCCGGGCGGGCTCTGCCGGTCCAGCGGCACCACGGTCGCGCCGAGCCGCAGGATGCCGAGCATGACGCAGACCAGCCGCCAGCCGCGCGGCAGGTGCACCGCGACCGCCTGCCCCGGGCGGGTCCCGGCCCGGCGCAGGGACCGGGCGACGGCGGCGCTGGCCGCGTCCAGCTCGGCGTAGCTCAGGCGCCGTCCGCCGTCGAGGACCGCCACCGCGTCCGGCGTACGGCGGGCCTGCGCGAGCACCGCCGCGGCGAGACCCTGATCCTGCGCCATCACGCCTCCCGTACGGCCGGCGCCGGCGCGCGGGCGGCGCAGATCCGGTCCATCTCGCCCCGCAGCAGCGCGGCGACCCGCAGCACCACCTCGCTCTCGAGGATGTCCCAGTGGTCGCAGTGCACCCGCTCCAGCAGGAAGTCGGCCTCGCCCCGCCGACGCCAGAAGGCGCGCACCTCGCGCAGGAAGCTCTCCTCCCGCCCGGCGGTGGCCTGCAACAGCACCAGCCGCGCCGGTGACGCGGGGGTCGGGTAGTCGCGCATGGTCGAGCGGTTGTGGTTGTAGACGCGGTGGTACTGGTCGATCTGCTCGTCGTCGATGCCCGGGTACATCCCGTTGAACTTGACGAGCTTGTCGCGGAACTCGGCCATGTCCACCGGCTCGATCGCGCCCCGGTGGGCCGGGTCGTCCGTGCCGAGGGTGTCGAGCAGGACGACGCTCAGCCCGCGATGCCCGGCGAGGGCCAGCCGGCGTCCCATCTCGTACGCGACCAGCCCGCCGTAGGAGAGGCCGGTGAGCACCACCGGCCCGTCCAGCAGGTGCGCGACCTGTCGCAGGTAGGCCTCGGCCATCGCCTCGACCGTGGGCAGGAAGTCCTCGCCGGGGTTCACCCCCGGGGACTGGATGCCGTACACGCCGAGGGACTCCGGCAGCGCCTTGGCCAGCGACAGGTAGCAGAACGCGGTGCCGCCGGCGGGGTGCACGCAGATCACCCGGCCGGCGCCGTCACCCGGTCGGAACTCGATGAGGTTGCTCGGCGGCCGGCCCGAGGTGCCCCGCCGCAGCCGGCCGCCGAGCGCCTCGATCGTCGGGTGCAGCATGATCTCGTGGACCGGCAGCGGTTCGCCGAACGCCTCGCCGATCGCGTGGGCCAGCTTGATCGCCGAGATCGAGGTGCCGCCCACGTCGAAGAACCGGTCGTTGATGCCGATCTCCGGATGCAGCAGCAGGCGCTTCCAGATCTGGTAGAGGGTCAGCTCGATCTGGTCGCGCGGGCTGGCCAGGTTGACCTGCCAGGGCGCGCCGGCCCGGGCCAGCCGCAGCACCTCGTCCCGGTCGAGCTTGCCGTTGGCGGTCAGCGGCAGCCGTGGCAGCTCCACGAAGAGCGACGGGACCATGTAGCCGGGCAACCGCCGCGACAGCGCCTCGCGCCACTCGCTGACCAGCAGCGGCGCCGCCCCGCCCCGGGCCACCCCGGCGACCAGTCTCGGCTCTCCGGCGGCGTCGGAGTCGACCAGCACCGCCGCCTCGCGTACGTCCGGCCGGTCCCGCAGCGCGGCCTCGATCTCGCCCAGCTCGATCCGGAAACCCCGGATCTTGACCTGGCCGTCGCGGCGGCCGAGGTACTCGATGTTCCCGTCGGGCAGGAGGCGGGCCAGGTCGCCGGTGCGGTAGACCCGTTCACCGGGCACGAACGGGTCGGGTACGAACCGCTCGGCGGTCGCGCCCGGCCGGCCCAGGTAGCCGCGGGCGACGCCGGCACCGCCGACGTGGATCTCGCCGGTCACGCCGACCGGCACCGGCTCCAGCCGCTCGTCGAGCAGGTAGACGCGGGTGTTGGCCACCGGCCGGCCGATCGGGCACCGCCGGGCCGTCGGCTGCGGGTCGAGGTAGGCGGTGCTGTAGACGGTGGTCTCGGTCGGCCCGTACCCGTTGAGGACCCGCAGGCCGGGCAGGGCCTCCTGGATGCGGTGCAGGCCCTGCTCGGGAAGCGGCTCGACCCCGACCAGCAGCTGGCGCAGCGCCAGCCCGGCCAGGCGGGCGGTCGGGTCCTCGTCGATCCACCGGACGAAGGCCGGCGGCAGGTAGGCCTGCACGACGCGGTGCTCGCGCAGCCAGCCCGTCAGCGCCGCCGGGTCGGCGCGCAGCTTCTCGGGTACGAGGTGCAGGGCCCCGCCGGTGGTCAGCGGCAGGAAGATCTCCTGCACCGAGACGTCGAAGCCGACGCTCGACCAGAGCGCCGCCGCCTCGCCGGGCGCGGCGCCGAGCCGCGACACCCAGTCGTCGAGCAGGTTCACGATGCCGCCGTGCGCGACCGCGACGCCCTTGGGCCGGCCCGTCGAGCCCGACGTGTAGATCACGTAGGCCAGGTTGGCCGGGTGCACGACGACGCCGGGCGGGCCGTCGTGGCGCCCCTCGGCCTCCACGGCGGCCAGGTCACCCTCGTCGAGCACCAGCGCCGGCGCCGCGTCGGCGACCATGCCGGCGAGCCGCTGCGGCGGCAGGGCCGGATCCAGCGGCAGGTAGGCGGCCCCGGCCTTGAGCACGCCCAGGATGGCCACGATCAGTCGGGCCGAGCGACGGGCGTGCAGGCCGACCACCTGGTCGGGGCGTACGCCCCGGGCGATCAGCGCGTGCGCCAGGCGGTCGGCCCGCCGCTGGAGCGTGGCGTGGTCGAGGCGCTCGTCGCCGTCGGCCACGGCGAGCCGGTCGGGGTGCCGCCGCGCCTGCGCCGCGATCCGCGCCACCACGTCCGTCGGGCCGGTGGTCGGTCGCGCGGTGCGGTTGAACTCGACCAACAGGCGGTGCCGCTCGTCCGGGCCGAGCAGCCGCAGCGCCCCCACCGGCACCGACGGATCGGCCGCGACCTCGGCGAGCAGGCGGACGAAGTGCCCGGCCAGCCGGGCGATCGTCGCGGCGTCGAACAGGTCGGTGTTGTACTCGAAGACGACGTGCAGCTCGTCGGCGTGCTCCATCACCTCGACCGACAGGTCGAACTTCGCCGCGCCGGTGCTGCTCGCCAGGGGCCGCAGGGCCAGGCCGGGCAGCTCCGGCCGGCCGCGCGGGATGTTCTGCAGCACCAGCATCACCTGGAACAGCGGCGAGTAGCTGGTGTGCCGTTCCGGGTTGAGCGCGTCCACGAGCTGCTCGAACGGCAGGTCGGGATGGGCGTACGCGTCGAGCAGGTGCCGGCGGACGTCGGCCAGCAGCGCCGCGAACGGCTGCCCCGGGTCCAGCCGGTTGCGGATCACCACCGTGTTCACGAAGTGGCCGATCAGGCCCTCCACGTCGCGGTGGTTGCGGTTGGCGAACGGGGTGCCGACGCAGACGTCGTCCTGCCCGCTGTAGCGCCACAGCAGCACCGACAGGGTTGCCATGAGCGTCATGAAGAGCGTCGCGTCGCCGGCCCGGCCCACCTCGCGCAGGCCCCGCAGGACCGCCGCGTCCACCGTCGTGCCGTGGGTCTCGCCCCGGTAGCGCTGCACCACCGGGCGGGGCCGGTCGGTCGGCAGGGACAGCAGCGCGGGCGCACCGGCCAGCGTCCGCGTCCAGTAGCCGAGTTGGCGCTCCAGCTCGCCGCCGAGGTGCCGGCGCTGCCACAGCGCGTAGTCCGGGTACTGCACGGGCAGCTCGGCCAGCGCGGCGGCCTCGCCCCGCGCGTACGCGCCGTAGAGGGCGGTGACCTCGCCGATCAGGATGCCGACGGACCAGCCGTCGGCCACCATGTGGTGCACGGTGAGCAGCCAGCGGTGCTCGTCGGGACCCAGCCGGAGCAGCGCGCCGCGCACCAGCGGGCCCGTGGCCAGGTCGAACGGCGCCCGGGCCTCCGCCTCGGCGGCCTCGTCGGCGCGGCGCGACCGCTCCGCGCCGGAAAGCGCGGTGAGGTCCGTGACCGGCAGGGCGACAGGCCCCGCCGGCCGCACCAACTGGCAGGGTTCCCCGTCGACCAGGGCGAAGACGGTACGCAGCGCCTCGTGGCGGCGCACCACCTCGGTCAGGGCGCGGGTCAGGGCCGGCACGTCCAGGGCGCCCACGACGTCGAACGCGACCGGGTTGTTGTAGAAGGGGTTGCCGGGGGAGAGCTGGTCGAGGAACCAGAGCTGCCGTTGGGCGAACGCGACCGGTACCGGCGCGTCCGGTCGTGGCCGGCGGGGGATGGTGTCCGCGTCGGCGCCGGTGAGGATCGCGATCAGCTGTTGCTTGTGCAGCTTGATCTCGGCCAGCAGGTCAGGCGTGAGGACCTCGCGGGAGCCCGTGAGGCGCAGGCGGTCGCCGTCGACGCGCAGCCCCACCGCGTGCCGGTTGAGCGTGTCGAGCAGCTCGTAGGCGTTCACAGCTCGACCGTGATGGTGTCGGTGGTCGGGGCGTCGGGCTCAGACGGTTCCGCCCCCGGACGGCCGCCGCCGAGCAGGGCGTAGACCGGCCGGTGGGAGGGTTCGAGATCGAACAGGGCGGTCAGTCGCGCCGTGTCCAGCGCGCCGATCCCGCACAGGCCGAGTCCGCTCTCGGCGGCGGCCATCGTCAGCAACTGGGCCATGGCGCCGGCCTCGATGGCGGTGAAGGTCGCACTCTGCTCCTGGTAGAGGGGTTCGATGGCCGCGCGCTGCGCCACCAGGAACAGCGCGAACGCGGCGGCCTCGAAGACGGGCCGGTTGACGAAGTAGTCGAAGGCGTCCGGGCTCAGCTCGCGGTCGCGGCCGAGCGCCACCAGCCGGTGTGCCGCCGGGTCGTGGTAGTACGCCCCGCCCGGCACCCCGTCGACCCGCCCCGCCTTGACGAGGACGTACGTCTGCACGGCGTAGGTGCCGCCGGCCGAGCCGTACTGGAACTTGGCCCGGCCGTCGACCTCCCGCTCGCGCAGGGCGGCCAGCAGGCGGCCGAGCGCCTCCGCCGGCACCGGGTCCGCCTCGAAGCGGCGCACCGAGCGGTAGTCGGTGTGGCGCCGCTCGTACGCCGGGTCGGCCGGCGCGGCCAGCGCGACCGCCGGGGTGTCGGACGCGAAGCCGCGACGCCCCCGCCCGTCCGCCGTGAACGCGGCGCGCGCGGCCGGGTCCTCGACCACGGTGGCGGCCCGCTGCGCGGTCGCGACGACGGCCCGCTCGGCGGTGTGCTCGCGGAACATCCGCAGCAGGTCGGCGAGGGTCGGCTGGCGCATCAGCCGGGCCAGCTTCGGCCGGAAGCCCAACGCGCCGGAGAGGGCGTTCGCGATCCGGACGATGTCGATCGAGGTGGCGCCGAGCAGCAGCAGGTTGGCGTCGGGCGCGACGACGGGCAGGTCGAGGATCTCGGCGACGATCTCCACGAGCCGCCTCTCGGCCGCGTCGGTGAGCACCGGCGCCTCGACGGTGACGTCGCTCGACGGCTTCGGGTCGGGGAGCCGGCCGCGGTCGACCTTGCCGTTGGCCGACAGCGGCAGCGCGTCGAGGACGGTGAACGACGCCGGCACCATGTACGCCGGCAGCCGCCGCTCCAGGTACGCGACCAGGGCGGCCGGGTCCGGCGCGGGACCGTCCGGCACCACGTACGCGGCCAGCCGCTTGTCGCCCTGCGCCTGGCCGAGCAGCCGCAGGGCGGCGGCGCGTACCCCGGGGTGGCTCTCCAGCGCCGCCTCGATCTCGCCCAGCTCGATGCGGTAGCCGTGCACCTTGACCTGGCCGTCCTCGCGGCCGAGGAACTCGATCGTCCCGTCCGGACGCAGCCGGCCCAGGTCGCCGGTGCGGTAGAGCCGCTCGCCGGTGACGGGGTGGACGACGAAGCTGGCCGCCGTCGCCGCCTCGTCGCGCCAGTAGCCCCGCGCCAGCCCGGCGCCGCTGATGTAGAGGTCGCCGGTGGCCCAGGTGGGCCGGGGGCGCAGGGCCTCGTCCAGCACGTGGACGCCCTGGTGATCCAGCGCGCGGCCGTAGGGGATGCTGCGCCAGGCCGGGTCGACCTCGTCGACCGGGTGGTGGATGGACCAGATCGACGCCTCGGTGGCGCCGCCGAGGCTCTCGACCCGGATCCCGGGCAGCGCCTCGCGCAGGCGGTCGGGCAGGGTGAGCGGGATCCAGTCCCCGGAGAGCATGGCCAGCCGCAGCGACGCCGGCAGCGGGTGGCCGGCGTCGGCGTGGTCGAGCAGGATGCCGGCGAGCGCGGGCACCGAGTTCCAGACGCTGACCCGGTGGGCGTGGGTCAGCTGCCACCAGTGGGCCGGATCGCGGGCCAGCTCGGGGTCGAGGGTCACGACCGCCGCGCCGGCCGCGAGCGTGCCGAAGATGTCGAAGACGGAGAGGTCGAAGCTGAGCGCGCTGACGGCCAGGACCCGGTCGGCCGGCCCGACGTCGAAGCGCGCGGTGACGTCGAGGAGGGTGTTCACCGCGCCGCGATGGTCGATCGCCACCCCCTTCGGCGTGCCGGTGGAGCCGGAGGTGTAGATCACGTACGCCAGGTCGGTCTCGGTCAGGTCGACCGGTCGCAGCGCCGGCCCGTCCACGCCGAGGGCGGTCGCGTCCACCACCAGGCGCTCGACGTCCTCGGGCAGGGCCACCCCGTCCGACCCCACCAGGGCCAGCCCCGCCCCGGCGCGCCGGAGTATCCGCTCGACCCGCTCGGCGGGCGACTCCGGGTCGAGCGGCAGGTACGCGCCCCCGGCGTGCAGGACCGCGAGGGTGGCGACGACCTGTTTCCAGCCCCGGTCGAGCAGCACCGCGACCAGCTGGCCGGGCCGGACGCCCCGCTCCTGGAGCCGCCCGGCCAACCGCCGCGCCTCCACGCGCACCGTGGCGTGGTCCAGGCGCCGGTCGACGGCGAGCACCGCGGGCGCGGTGGGGGTCGCCAGCGCCTGCCGGTCGGCCAGCTCGTGCAGGAGCCCACGACCGGCGGGCGGGGCCGCCGGCACCGGCGGGGCGAGCGGCCCGTCCACGGTGGTGTGCCAGGCGTCCGGCTCCGCCAGCCGGCCGAGCAGCGTCCGGTACGCCGCGAACATCTCGGCGACCAGGCCGGCGGGGAAGAGCTCGTCGATGCTGTCCCAGTTGACGTGCAGCCGCCCGCCGGCCTCCAGCACCGTGTGGTCGATCCACACCTGCGGGGTCTGGGTGATGCCGTGCACCACCTCGCCGCCGAGCGCCGCCGCGAGGCCGCTGTCGCCGACGTCGGGGGCCGCCTCGGCCAGCGTGCTGTTGAACACGATCGGCAGGGCCGCGTGGCGGGTGCCCCGGGCGCGGGCGAGTTCGCGGTTGACCCGTACGCCGCTGACCGCCGAGTGGTCGATGTCCTGCCAGAGCTGCTCCTGCACGGCACGGGCCCGGGTCGCGAAGTCGACCCCGGCCGGCACGTCGAACTCCAGCAGCACCAGCGAGGTGAAGTCGCCGATCACCGCGTTGATGCCGGGGTGCAGCGGCAGCCGGTTGAACAGCGGCAGGCTCAGCGTGAACCGCGGCTGGCGGCTCCACCGCGCGAGCACCTGCGCGAACGCGGTCACCAGCAGCACCGACGGGGTGATCCCGTGCCGGCCGGCGATCGCCTTCAGCCGGCTCCAGCGCTCCGCCGGCACCACCTCGTCGTAGCGGGTGAAGCGCGGCCGGTCGACGCTCTCCGGCTGCCGATGCAGCGGCAGCCGCGGCGCGGGAGCCAAGGCGGCGACCCGCTCCCGCCAGTAGTCCAGCGCCCGCGCGTAGCGCGGGGTGTGACGCAGGGCCCGTTCGGCCAGGACGTAGTCGCGGAAGGTCACGGTGAGCGGCGGCAGGTCGACGTCCGGGTCCGCGTAGAGCAGCGCCAGCTCGTGTTCCAGGATCTGCCCGCTGGCCGCGTCGAGGATCAGCGCGTCGAGGCTGACGTGCAGCCGCGCCTCGCCGTCGAGCAGCGTCACCGCGAACTCGAACAGCGGCCAGCGGCCGGCGTCGAAAACCTGGTGGGACATCCGCTCGCGGGTCTCGCCCAACCGGCGGGCGGCGCTCTGCGCGTCGAGCCCGCGCAGGTCCTGCCGGGCCATCGCGTACGGCGGCACGCTCGGCAGGACCCGCTGGACGCCGTCGTGGAAGACCGCGCGGAGCATGTCGTGGCGGTCGATCAGCCGGCGCAGCGCGCGGGTGAAGCGCTCCTCGTCGAAGTCGCGCAGCCGCACCTCGCTGTAGCCGTGCGCGCCCACCCCGCCGAGTTCGATGGTGGACCCGCGACCCACCCAGTAGGCCTCCTGGATGTCGGTGAGCGGGAACGGCTCGTGCCGGCCGGTGGGGTCCGCGACGAGCGGCGGCAGGGCGTCGACGGTGGGGGCGTCGGGCTGCGTCAGCTCGGCCGCGAGGTCGGCCAGGACCGGCTTGCGGAAGAGGCTGCGCAGCGACAGCCGCGCCGACATCCGCTCGTTGATCGCGTGCACCAGCCGGGTCGCCAGGAGCGAGTGCCCGCCCAGCGCGAAGAAGTCGTCGTGCGCGCCGACCCGGTCGCGGCGCAGCACCTCGGCCCAGATGGCGGCCATCCGGGCCTCCCGGTCGTCGCGCGGCGCGACGTAGGCGGTGGCGACGTCGGCCTGCTCCGGCGCGCGCAGGGCCCGCCGGTCCAGCTTGCCGTTGGCGGTCAGCGGCAGCCGCTCCAGCACCACCCAGCGGGTCGGCACCAGGTGCTCGGGCAGCCGGCGCCGCAGCCGCTCGCGGGCCGCCTCGGCGGTGACGTCGCCGACCAGGTAGCCGACCAGGTGCGGGTCGCCGGGGACGTCCTCGCGCAGCAGGACGGCCGCCTCGCGTACGCCCGGGACGTGCCGCAGGGCGCTCTCCACCTCGCCCGGCTCGACCCGGTATCCGCGTACCTTGACCTGGTCGTCGGCGCGCCCGACGTACTCGATCGTCCCGTCGGCCCGGCGCCGGACCAGGTCGCCGCTGCGGTACATCCGCTGGCCCGCCCCCGCGAAGGGATCCGGCAGGAACCGTTCCGCGGTCGCCGCCGGCCGGTTGAGGTAGCCACGGGCCAGACCGGCGCCGCCGATGTAGAGCTCGCCGAGCACGCTGGTTGGCACCGGTTCGCACCGCTCGTCGAGCACGTAGAGCCGGGCGTTGGCGATCGGCCGCCCGATCGGCGGCAGCGCCGGCCAGTCGGCCGCCGTCGCGGTGGGCAGCGCGAACTGGCTGACCACGTGGGTCTCGGTCGGGCCGTACTGGTTGTAGAGGTAACCGCCGCCGAGGCCGGCCACGAGGGCGCGCACGTCGTCGTCGACCCGTAGCGCCTCGCCGGCGGTGACGATCTCGCAGCCGGACGCGAGCGGGGCGACGGCCCCCGTGAGACCGGCCAGCTGGTGCAGCACGGCCGCCGGCAGGAACGCCCGCCCCACCCCCTGCTCGGCGAGGACGTGGCGGAGCTGGCCGAGGTCGCGGGCGCGCTCCTCGCCGATCAGCACCAGCGTGCCGCCCTGGCAGAGGGTGCTCCAGATCTCCTGCGCGGAGACGTCGAAGCCGATCGACGCGAACTGGAGCACCCGTTGCGGCGCGGGGCTGCCCGGCGCGGCGTAGCGGAGCTGCCAGTCGATCAGGTTGTCCAGGCACCGCCAGGTCTGCGCCACGCCCTTGGGGCGGCCGGTGGAGCCGGAGGTGTGGATGACGTAGGCGAGGTGGTCGGGTCGGGTGCCGGGGTCGGGGCTGGTGGTGGGTTGGTCGGCCCAGTGGTGTGCGTCGGCGTCGAGGTCGATGAGGGGGGTGGTGGTCAGGCCGTCGAGGGTGGTGCGGGTGGCGTGGTGGGTGAGGACGGCGATCGGGGCGCCGTCGGCGAGCAGTTCGCCGAGGCGTTCGGTGGGGTGGGCGGGGCCGAGGGGAAGGTACGCCCCGCCGGCCTTGAGGACGGCCAGCAGCGCGACGATCAGCTCCGGCGACCTGCGCAGGCAGACCGCGACGAGGGTGTCGGGGCCGACGCCGTGCCCGCGTAGGTGGTGGGCGAGTCGGTTGGCGCGCGCGTCGAGGTCGCGGTAGGTGAGCGAGGTGCCCTCGAAGGTCACGGCCACCGCGTCGGGGGCCGCGGCGACCCGCTGCGCGAGGCGGTCGACGACGCCCCGCTCCACCGGCGACGGTACGGCCTGGCGCAACGCCTGCTCCCGTTCCCGCTCGTCGAGCAGGGTGAGCTGGTCGATGGGCTGGTCGGGGTGTGCGACGAGTTGGGTGAGGACGTGGTGCAGGTGGCGGATGTGTCGCTGTGCGGTGGCGGTGTCGAAGAGTGCGGTGGCGTACTCGAGGCTGCCGGTGATGCGGCCGTCGTGCTCGGCCAGCGCGAGCGTGAGGTCGAACTTGGCCGTGGTGTGCGGCGGCGGCAGGGCGGTGACCCGCAGGCCCGGAAGGGTCAGCTCGCCGTCGTCGGTGTTCTGCCAGGCGAACATGACCTGGAACAGGGGGGTGTGGGCGAGGTTGCGGGTGGGGTTGACGGCTTCGACGACGTGTTCGAAGGGGAG
>NZ_JBAKHL010000126.1:0-8094 GCF_036902715.1 Micromonospora sp. CPCC 205546 | reverse complement strand
CGATCCGACTTCACGCGACCGGCCTCGTCGAGGCGCCCCGGGCCGGCCGCCCCGCCGCCCTGCGCGCCCGCGCCCGTCGCCGCCGCGTGCCCCGACAGGTCGACCCGGACGCCGCCGGGCGTCCCCGTCCCCGCGCGCCAGGTCGGCACCCCTCGGCCGCGTAGCACCGCCGCGCGGCCGATTCCGCCGTCATCCGCCCGTCCGGCGAGTCTTCCTACCGCCGGCCGGCGATCCGGAATCGGACCGAGGGGTTCATCCATGCTCGCCTTCGCACCTCTGCACGACGCCGTCGGCGCCGCCGGCCGCGCGCTCACCTGGATCACCGCCCTGCTCGAACCGCTGGCCGGCGACGCGGCCACGGCGGCCGCCATCGTCGTGCTCACCGTCGTCGTCCGGTTGCTGATCTCGCCGCTGACCCTGGCGCAGGTGCGCGGGGAGCGGCGCCGCGCGGCGCTCGCCCCCGAGGTCCGCGAGCTGCAGCGGCGGTACGCGGACGACCCGACCCGGTTGCAGGGCGAATTGTTCGCGCTCTACCGGGCCAACGGCGCCAACCCGGTGTCCGGCTGC
This sequence comes from Micromonospora sp. CPCC 205546, assembly GCF_036902715.1. Classification (NCBI taxonomy): domain Bacteria; kingdom Bacillati; phylum Actinomycetota; class Actinomycetes; order Micromonosporales; family Micromonosporaceae; genus Micromonospora; species Micromonospora sp. CPCC 205546. The sequence goes on along the minus strand of NZ_JBAKHL010000126.1, from coordinate 7,527 downwards.
CTGCCGTTGCTGCTCCAGGCCCCGGTGCTGCTGGTGACGTACCGGCTCTTCGCCACCGCCGACGGCGGCACCGGGCTGCTGGCCGAGCAGCTGGCCGGCGTGCCGTTGGGCCATCACCTCGGCGACGGGTGGGGCGGCCGGGTGCTGCCGCTGTTGCCGTACACGACGGTGCTGGTGGCGCTGGTGCTGCCGCTGGCGGCGGTGATCTACCTGGTCACCACCACCGCCTGGTCGGCGGGGGAGCAGGCCGTGCTGCGCCGCCCGCGCCCGGCGCCGGCCCGTTGACCGGTTCACGTTTCGCCGCTGATCCCGCTGATCTCGCTGATCTAGCTGGTCCTAGGCGTGTGGAAGGCGGGTGAAGCTGACGAACACACTGCCGCCGGAACGCTGATACCTGTGCGGCATCAATATGCCTGTGGGGTATCGAGGATCAGGGACTGTACCGCCGGTCGTCGCCGAGGACTCCGTTGTGCCGGGCCCGCGCCAGCTCTGGACAGAAACAGTTAACACTCCTAATAATAGGCATCAATGTCGATGCCGATGAATGGCGTCCGGTGGTGGAGGGTGTCGTGAAACGATCCAGATCTCTGGTGTTCTCGCTGGTCACAGCCGTAGTGGCGGCGCTCGGTGCGGTGTGGGTGGCGATGCCCGCGTTCGCCGCCGGGGTCAGCGCCAGCTTCGTCAAGACGTCCGACTGGGGATCGGGTTGGGAGGGCAGGTACACGATCACGAACGGGGGCGGCTCCACGGTCGACGGCTGGAGCGTGGTCTTCGACCTGCCGGCCGGCACCACCCTCGGCAGCTACTGGGACGCGCTGCTGACCTCCTCGGGCCAGCGGCACACCTTCACCAACCGGTCCTGGAACGGCCGCATCGCCCCGGGCTCCTCGGTCTCGTTCGGCTTCCTCGGCTCGGGGCCGGGCGCGCCCATCAACTGCCAGCTCAACGGCGCGCCGTGCGGCGGCGGCGCCAACCCCACCACCGCGCCGCCCACGACCGCACCCCCGACGACCGCACCGCCGACCACGCCGCCCCCGACGAGCCCGCCGCCGAACACCGGCCTGCCGAAGCACATCCTCACCGGGTACTGGCACAACTTCGACAACCCCGCCGTCGAGCTGCGGCTGCGTGACGTGCCGGCCGAGTACGACGTCGTCGCGGTCGCCTTCGCCGACGCCACCGCCACCCCCGGCGCGGTCGCCTTCGCCGTCGATCCCGGCCTCTCCGCCGCCCTCGGCGGCTACACCGACGCCGACTTCTCCGCCGACGTGCGCACCCTCCAGTCCCGGGGCAAGAAGGTGATCATCTCGGTCGGCGGCGAGACCGGCCGGGTGGCCGTCAACGACGCCGCCTCCGCCGCCGCGTTCAGCGACAGCGTCCACGCGCTGATCCAGCGGTACGGCTTCGACGGCGTCGACATCGACCTGGAGAACGGGCTGAACCCGACCTACATGGCCCAGGCGCTGCGCTCGCTGCGGGCCAAGGTGGGCTCCGGACTGATCATCGCGATGGCCCCGCAGACGATCGACATGCAGTCCCCGGAGAGCAGCTACTTCAAGCTGGCGCTCGACATCAAGGACATCCTCACCGTCGTGAACACCCAGTTCTACAACTCGGGGGCGATGCTCGGCTGCGACCGCAACGCCGCGTACGCCCAGGGGACGGTGAACTTCATCGTCGCGCTGGCCTGCATCCAACTGGAGGCCGGACTCCGCCCGGACCAGGTCGGCCTCGGCCTGCCCGCCGGCCCCGGGGCGGCCGGCGGCGGCATCGTCGCGCCCTCCGTGGTCAACGCGGCGCTGGACTGCCTGTCCCGCGGCACCAACTGCGGCAGCTTCCGCCCGCCGCGCACCTACCCAGGCATCCGCGGCGCGATGACCTGGTCGGTCAACTGGGACGTGACCAACGGCAACTCCTTCGCCCGCACCGTCGCCCCCCACCTGAAGACCCTCCCCTAACCCACCCACCCCACCCCAGGGTCGATCATGCAGTTGTGGTGGTCCACAGATGCCGCGTAAGCGGTCACGCCGGGCACCACAACTGCATGATCGCGAGGGCGGGTGGGGCGGGGGAAGGGTGGGGTCAGGGGGTGGCGTCGGCGTGGTCTCGGTGGTGGGTGCGGCGGCGACGGGTCTTCTTGATCACCCACCAGGCGATCATCACGACGAAGACGGCAATGATGCCGTAGTCGAACCACTTGCTGTACTGCTCGATCTGCTGCCAGCGGGAGCCGAGCGCGTATCCCAGGCCGACGAAGAGCGCGTTCCAGATGCCGCTGCCCAGCGTGGTGAACGCGATGAACTCCGGCAGCGGCATCCGGTTGGCCCCGGCGGGGATGGAGATCAGGCTGCGGACCACCGGCATCATCCGGCCGAAGAGCACCGCCCACCGGCCGTGGCGTTCGAACCAGCGGTCGGCCTTCTCCAGGTCGTCGAGGTCGACCAGGGGCAGCCGGTCGAGCCAGCGCTTGAGCCGGTCCTCGCCGGCGGCCGCGCCCAGCCAGTAGAGCACGAGCGCCCCGCCCAGGGAACCGGCGGTGGCGGCGAGCCCCACCAGGACGACGTTGAACCGTCCCTCGCTGGCCAGGTAGCCGGCCATCGCCAGGACGATCTCGCTCGGGATCGGCGGGATGATGCTCTCCAGGGCGACCAGCAGGGCCACCCCGATGGCGCCGGCGGCATCGATCACCCCCGCCACCCAGCCGGTGAGGCCGCCGAGTTCGGTCGGGTCGACGTTCTCGGCGAGTGCCATCACGATCCTTTCGGCCGGGTCCGATCGGATTCATCTACCCCCCGGCCCGGCCGTCACACCTGCCCGTGCGCCGGGCCACCCGCGTTCAGCCGTGCGGGTGCAACTCCGCGTCGGCCGGCCCCCGCCGCCAGCCGGTGAATCGGACCCGCAGGCCGGCCCGGGTGGGGGAGCAGCAGTACGGCCCGGCGATCGCCACGGCCTGCGCAGGCAGCGGGGCGAGCCGGACCAGCCGCCACGGCTCGTCGTCGGCCCGGGCCCGTACGGTGAGCGCGTCCCCGGCACGGCTGGCCCGGACGGTCACCTCCCGCCCGGCCCACAGCGGCACCGGCGCGACCGACCAGTCGGAGACCTCCCGGGTCACCACGGCGCCGACCTGCGGCTGGCCGTCGCTGACCTCCACCCCGGCCTTGACCCAGTTCCGCTCGTCCATCCGCACCAGCACCCCGGCCTGGTCGAACTGCTCGCCGTAGTCGAGGACGAAGCTGACCTCCACGGCCTCGCCGGCGGGCAGCGGCGCGAGCAGCGCCGGGGCGTCGTCGTGGACGAAGCCGTACGAGGTGTGCCGCCACAGGTCGCTGCCCTCGGCCGGCTGCACCAGCAACTCGCCCGCCGGCCCGCCCTCGACCAGCACCGGCTCGTTCCACCACTCACCCTCGGCCCAGTCGACCGGCCGCCGCGCGTCACCCATGCCGGCGACGGTACCCGGTCCGTGACCCCTCGGTCGCGCTGTGCGCCCCGCGCTGCGACGACGAGCCCACCGGAGCGGATCATCCTCCCGCCTACTTGACGGGCTTCGATATCCCGTCGAAGGTGGGCCCGACCGCGGGTGCCGGCACGTCCGTCTGTGCTGTGGCGTCCTGCCGGTGCCGGGGAGACCGAGAGAAGGGCGTGGCGTGACGGGAAAGATGGCGTGGAGGCGGCTTCGGGCGCTGGCGGTGACCGTGGCCGTCCTGTGTGGACTGGCGCTGGTGCCCGCGCAGCCGGCCTCCGCTCAGGTGGGAGCGATGATCCAACCGGTGGGCGGGCGCGTCACCGGGGTGCTCGCGAACAGGTGCGGCGCCACCGACAGCGACCACTACGGGGTGGACATCGCGGGGAACAACGCGACGGCGATCGGGGCCGCCTACCCCGGCACGGTGGCGTTCGCCGGTTGGACCTCCGGCGGGGGCAACATGGTGACGCTCTCGCACGCCAGTGGCTACCAGACCCGCTACCTGCACATGGCGCAGCAGCCCGTGGTCGCCGTCGGGCAGCAGGTCGGGCAGGGGCAGGTGCTCGGGTACGTCGGCAGCACCGGCAACTCCACCGGCCCGCACCTGCATTTCGAGATCCGCCGCCACGGCGCGGTCTACGACATCGCCCCGGCGTACGTCTGCGGCGGCACGGTCACCAAGGGCGCCCCGATCAACCTCGCGTTCGCCGACCTGGCGCCGGCCAACGCGGCCCCCGACCGGTTCGCGTTCGTGAACGCGGCGGGTGTGTTGTACGCGAAGGACGGCGCGTACTCGCCGTGGCAGGCGGTGAATTCCGGCGGGGCGACGAAGGTGGTGCTGGCGGGTAACCGGATCGCCTGGGTGCAGGGCGGCAATTTCTATGTCAAGGACGGCATCCACGGCGGTTGGTTGACGATGGCCGGGGGTGGTCAGGTGCGGGACGTCGCGGTGAGTGGTGAGCGGTTCGCGTTCGTGAACGCGGCGGGTGTGTTGTACGTCAAGGACGGCGTGTACTCGTCGTGGCAGGCGGTGAATTCGGGTGGGGCGACGAAGGTGGTGCTGGCGGGTAACCGGATCGCCTGGGTGCAGGGCGGCAATTTCTATGTCAAGGACGGCATCCACGGCGGTTGGTTGACGATGGCCGGGGGTGGTCAGGTGCGGGACGTCGCGGTGAGTGGTGAGCGGTTCGCGTTCGTGAACGCGGCGGGTGTGTTGTACGTCAAGGACGGCGTGTACTCGTCGTGGCAGGCGGTGAATTCGGGTGGGGCGACGAAGGTGGTGCTGGCGGGTAACCGGATCGCCTGGGTGCAGGGCGGTGACTTCGTGATCAAGGATGGCATCCACGGCGGGTGGCTCACCATGGCCGGGGGCGGACAGGTCAGCGACGTCGCGGTCGGCAATGACGACTGGTTCGCGTTCGTCGGCGGCGGGAGCTTCTTCGCCAAGCAGGGCGTCTACGCCGGGTGGCTCACGATGGCCGGCGGCGGGCAGGTCCGCGACGTCGACATCGTCACCTGACCGGCCGCGCACCAGCCCGCCGGGTGGTGCGGCGGGAGCGTGCCGCACCACCCGGCGGGGGCGGGCCGGGAGCGTGGCCCGCCCCCGCCGACCGGGCCGGCTCGCCCGGCCTCGGTGTTTGCGGGGAGCCGGGATCGGAGACATAAGCCCGGCATGGCTGACAGGTGGTACTCGGAGGCGGTCGTCTACTGCCTCGACATCGACACGTACGCGGACTCCGACGGCGACGGGGTCGGTGACATCCGGGGGCTCATCGGCCGGCTGGACTATCTCGCCCGGCTGGGCGTGACCTGCCTCTGGCTGCACCCCATCCACCCGTCACCCAACCGGGACGACGGCTACGACGCGACCGACTTCTACAACGTCGACCCGCGCTTCGGCACCCTCGGCGACTTCGCGGAGCTGCTGCACCAGGCGCAGAACCGCGGCATCCGGGTGATCATCGACCTGGTCGTGAACCACACCTCGGACGAGCACCCGTGGTTCCAGTCCGCCCGCTCCTCGCCCGACTCGCCGTACCGGGACTGGTACGTCTGGTCCGACCACGAGCCGGCCGACCGGCACCAGGGCATGGTCTTCCCCGGCGAGCAGCACGAGACCTGGACCTACGACCGGACCGCCAAGGCCTGGTACTACCACCGGTTCTACAAGTTCCAGCCGGACCTGAACATGACCAACCCGGCGGTCCGCGCCGAGGTCAAGAAGATCATGTCGTTCTGGCTCCAGCTCGGCGTCTCCGGCTTCCGGATGGACGCGGTGCCGTTCATCATCGAGCTGACCGAGCCGGGCAACCCGAACTCCCCGAAGGACTTCGAGTTCCTCACCGAGCTGCGCCAGCACGTGCAGTGGCGCCGGGGCGACGCCGTCCTGCTCGCCGAGGCCAACGTCGAGCCCGACCAGCTGCCGACCTTCTTCGCCGACAGCGGCGGCTCGGGCAACCGGCTGCACATGCTCTTCGACTTCATGCTCAACGGGCGCCTGATGCTGGCGCTGGCGCGGCAGGACCCGGAGCCCATCATCGAGGCGCTGCGGGACACCCCGGCGCTGCCCGAGGGCGGGCAGTGGGCCACGTTCCTGCGCAACCACGACGAGATCGACCTCTCCCGGCTCACCGCAGAGCAGCGCAACCAGGTGTACGCGGAGTTCGGCCCGGACGAGAACATGCGCATCTACGACCGGGGCATCCGCCGCCGGCTCGCCCCGATGCTCGGCAACGACCGCCGCCGCATCGAGCTGGCGTACGCGCTGCAGTTCTCGCTGCGCGGCACGCCGGTGCTGCGCTACGGCGAGGAGATCGGCATGGGGGAGAACCTCTCGCTGCCCGGCCGGGAGGCGATCCGCACCCCGATGCAGTGGTCGTACCAGCCGAACGCCGGCTTCTCCACGGCCGACCCGGAGAAGCTGGTCCGCCCGGTGATCGACAAGGGCGACTTCTCGTACGAGAAGGTCAACGTGACCGCCCAGCGCAGCGACCAGAAGTCGCTGCTCGCCTGGTTCGAGCGGATGATCCGTACGCTCCGGGAGGCTCCCGAGGTGGGCTCGGGGTCGACGACCCACATCGACGTGGCGATGCCGCCGGGGGTGCTGGCGCATCGGGCCGACGGCCGCGCCGGCACGATGGTCTTCGTGCACAACCTCGGCACCACCGACGCCGAGGTGGACCTCAGCATGCTGGAGCCGGAGGCGGACCTGCCCATCGACGTCCTCGCCGACCGCAACTACGGCGACGTCGGCAAGCTGGACCGCCTGAAGGTGGCCGGCTACGGCTACCGGTGGATCCGCCTCTGCCGCCCCCGCGGTTTCTGACCGGTCACTCCCGCCAGCCGGCCAGCTCGACGCCCTTGGCGAGTTCGACCCGGAAGCCCAGGGTGATCTCCCCGCTCTCTCCCGGCCCGAGCGGCAGCCGCCAGGTCAGCTCGCCCAGCTCCGTACGCTCGGCCGGGGGCGGGACGAGGGAGGGTTCCCGGACGACCACGGCCTCGTCGCGGGACACGGGCACCTGGTCGCGCACCTCCACGGTGGCGGGCCGGGGCGTGTGGTTGGCCACGGTGATCCGGTACTCCACGTCCCGTCGCCGGGTCGACCCGAGCGCGGCCCGGGTGTCGGAGCGCCGGCTGAGCTTCCGCTCCACCCGCACCCGGTCGTCCACGCCGAGCGCCAGTTCGGTCTCCTCACCGGGGGCCCACGTCGTCAGCCGGGTGGCCGCGACGAAGTCGGCGCCGTGGAAGACCGCCGCGGGGCCGGGGAGCAGCGTGTGCGACGAGGTGTTGCGTACCGTCGCACGCAGGTGCGCCTCGGCCGCGCGGACCGGCACGGTCACGTGGTCCAGCCGGGCGGGCAGCTCCAGCACGGCGATGGTGGCCCGGTGGGCGCTGCCGTCGGCCGGCACCGCGACCGGGCGGGCCGGCCGGTAGGTGGCCGCGGTGACGCCCTGCTCGACCGTGGCCGTGCTCTCGCGCACCTTGGGGCGCGGCGGGCCGGAGCGGGCCGCCGCGCCGGCGGGCGCGGCGCCGGGGGCCGCGGGCGCCGGCATCGCGCCGAAGCT
>NZ_JBAKHL010000125.1:0-8140 GCF_036902715.1 Micromonospora sp. CPCC 205546 | reverse complement strand
TCCACGACATCCACGCCGGAGGCCGACACACCCGCCGACGCGAGGGCCGCCCGAATCACCCGCTGCTGCGACGGACCATTCGGCGCCGTCAGACCACTGCTGGCGCCGTCCTGATTCACCGCCGACCCGCGTACCACCGCCAACACCGGGTGGCCGTGGCGGCGTGCATCGGACAGCCGCTCCACCACCAGGACCCCGACGCCCTCGGCCCAGCCCACGCCGTCGGCGGCGCCGGCGAAGGACTTGCACCGGCCGTCGGGCGCGAGCCCGTTCTGCCGGGAGAACTCGACGAACACCTCCGGGCTGGCCAGCACCGTGGAGCCGGCCACCAGGGCCAGGGAGCACTCGCCCAGCCGGATCGCCTGCGCCGCCAGGTGCAGCGCCACCAGCGACGAGGAGCAGGCGGTGTCCACCGTGACGGCGGGCCCCTCCAGACCGAGCGTGTAGGAGACGCGGCCCGAGGCCACGCTGCCCGCGCTGCCGTTGCCCAGGTAGCCGGCGAGTTCCTCGGGCGCTGCCGATCCCCAGCGGGTGCCGTAGTCGTGGTACATCAGGCCGAGGAACACGCCGGTGCGGGAGCCGCGCAGCGAGGCCGGGTCGATGCCGGCGCGTTCGAGGGCCTCCCACGAGCATTCCAGCAGGAGCCGCTGCTGCGGGTCGGTGGCCAGCGCCTCGCGCGGCGACATCCCGAAGAAGGCTGCGTCGAAGTCCGCCGGGTCGCGCAGGAACCCGCCGCCGCGCGTGCCGGCGTTGGCCACACCGGCCATGCGGTCGGCCAGCGCGTCCAAGTTCCAGCCGCGGTCGGCCGGGAAGCCGCCGATCGCGTCGTCGCCGTCGATCAGCAGCCGCCAGAGCTGCTCAGGCGTGGTGATGCCGCCGGGCAGCCGGCAGGCCATCCCGACGATGGCCAGTGGTTCGCTCAGCCGGTCCAGGTCCTCGCGCAGCTCACCGTTCTCCTGCAGGGTTGCCCGCAGTGCCTCGACCAGCTCGTCCGTTGACGGCATCTCATACTCCCGCGATCGATCGGTTCGGCAGGTCAGCGCCTGCGGCGCGCGAGCCGGACCAGCTCGTCGGCGTCCATGTCGGCGATGGCCGCGGGCCCGGCGTCCGGCCCGGTTCCGCTCTCCGTTTCCGCAGCCAGGCGCAGCAGCCGGTCGAGCAGGCCGCCGGCCCGCAGCCGGTCGAGCGGAATGGACGCGATCCGCTGCCGCAGCCCGGCTTCGTCCTCGACGGCGCCGGGCGTGAGGCCGGCCAGCACGTGATCCGCGAGCGCACTCGGCGTGGGGTGGTCGAAGACCAGGGTGCCGGGCAGTCGCAGCCCGGTGCCGTCCTCCAGCCGGTTGCGCAGTTCGATCCCGGTCAGCGAGTCGAAGCCGAGGTCCAGGAAGCCCCGGTCGACATCGATGTCGGCCGGTGCGGAGTGCCCGAGCACGGCCGCGGCCTGCCCGCGGACGAACTCCAGCACCAGATTGCGCCGCGCGGCCGGGGCGGCACCGGCCAGCCGGCGGGCCAGCGACACGGTCGCCGCCGCGGCGCGCGGCCGGACCAGCCCGCGCAGGAGGGGCGGCAGGTCACGCACCCGGCTCAGGGCGGCCAGGTTGAGCCGCACCGGCACCGCGACCGGCGCACCGCCCGCGCGGGCGGCCACGTCGAACAGGGCCAGGCCGTCGGTCTCGGTCAGCGGCAGCACGTGCGCTCGAAGACCCTTGTCCGGTACGCCCGCGGCCATTCCCACCCGCTGGTCCCACAGGCCCCAGGCCAGCGAGACGGCCGGCAGCCCCCGCTCGCGGCGGTGCTCGGCCAGGCCGTCGAGGAAGGCGTTCGCGGCCGAGTACGCGCCCTGTCCCGGGCTGCCCAGCGTGGCGGCCGCCGAGGAGAACAGCACGAACGAGCGCACCGGCAGGTCGCGGGTCAGCTCGTGCAGATGCCAGGCGCCGACGGCCTTGGCCGCCAGCGCGGTCGACAGGTCGGCGGGGGTGAGCCGGTCGACCAGCCCGTCCCCGGCGACGCCCGCGGCGTGGACGACCGCGCTGAGCGGCCGATCCGCCGGGACGGCCCGGAGCGCCCCAGCCAGTTGCCCGCGGTCGGCCACGTCGCAGGCCACGACGGTCACCGCAGCGCCCAGCCCGGTCAGCTTACGCACCAGCTCGGGCGCGTTCCCGCCCCGGCTCAGCAGCAGCAGGTGCCGGGCGCCGTGCGCGGTCACCAGGTGACGGGCGAGCACGGCACCCAGCGCGCCGGTGCCGCCGGTGACGAGGACGGTGCCGGTCACGTCGATCGGGTCGCCCGGCGGGGCGGCGGCGCGTTCCAGCCGGGGCACGAGGACCCGGTCGCCCCGCAGCGCGACCTCCGGCTCGCCGGCCGGCAGCGCGAGCCCGGTCAGGTCCCGTCCGTCGCTCTCCAGCAGCACGAAGCGGCCCGGATGTTCGGCCTGGGCACTGCGGACCAGACCGCGCACCGCGGCGCCGGCCAGATCCCCGGCGCGGACGACCAGCACCAGGGTGGTGCGGTCGGATCGCGGGTCGCCGTGCCAGGACTGCAGGTGCCGCAGGGCCTCCTCGACCGCGGTCCGCATCTCCTCCGGCCCGGTGCCGCCGGGCAGTTCCACGGTGGTGACGGCGGTCGGCGTCGGCGCGGACGGGGCCGGGATCCAGCCCACCCCGAACAGGGCGTCGCCGGATGCCCGCAGATCGGCCGGGGAGGCCGGCCGCAGGTCCAGACGGCCGACGGTGAGCACCGGCTCGCCCGCCGGCGTCCAGGCGTGCAGCGTGGCCGCGTCGGCGCCGGTGCGGGCGATCCGCACCCGCAGGCTGCCGGCCCCGGCGGCGTGCACCGACACGTCACGCCAGGCGAACGGCAGCGCCGGCATGGCCTCGCCGGACGACGCCAGCGCGTGCAGAGCGCTGTCCCAGAGCGCCGGATGCACCACGTACCGGCCGGCGTCCTCCGCCCCGGACTCGACCTCGGCGAACACGTCCGGGCCGCTGCGCCAGGCCGCCCGGAGGCCGCGGAATGCCGTCCCGTAGCCGATGCCGAGGTCGGCCAGGCGGTCGTAGAGCGCCTCCACGTCGACCGGCTCGGCCCCCGCGGGCGGCCACGGCGCGGCGGCCGACGGTGACACCGGCGGATCCGCGCCCAGCACACCGTGCGCGTGCCGCGTCCATCCGTCCTCATCGGACATCGACGCGAACAGCGAGATGCGGCGACGGCCGGCCTCGTCGGCGCCCCGGACCACGACCCGCAGGCGTACGCCGGTGTCGGCAGGCAGGGTGAGCGGCGCCTCCAGGACGAGCTCGTCGAGGTGGCCGGCGCCGAGCCGCTGCCCGGCCCACAGCGCCGCCTCGGCCAGCGCGGTGCCGGGCAGCAGGCGGACGCCGAACACCTCGTGCTCGGTCAGCCACGGGTCCCGGGCCCCGGACAGGACGCCGGTGAGCAGCAGGCCGTCGTCGTCCGGCAGATCGGCGACCGTGTCGAGCAGCGGGTGGCCGGAGGCGCCGGTGCGGGAGGGCGCGGGCGTGTCGATCCAGAACCGCCGGTGCTGGAACGGGTAGGTGGGCAGCTCGATCCGGCGGCCGCCGGCGGGGGCCAGCGCCGCCCGCCAGTCGACCGCGGCGCCGTGCACGTGCAGCGCGGCGACGGCCAGGTAGGCGGAGGCATCCTCGGGCCGGCCGTCCCGCGTGAGGGTCGCGAAGACCGGCCGACCCTCGCGCACGCACTCCTGGGCAGCGGCGGTCACGGCGGCGCTGGGCCCGATCTCGAGGAAGGCGGTCGCACCCTCCGCGAGGGCCCGCTGCACGCCGTCGGCGAAGCGCACGGTCTCCCGGATGTGCCGCGTCCAGTACTCCTTCGAGGTGGGGTCCCCGGCGGTCAGCAGGGGCAGCCGTGGCCTACGCAGCTCCACTGTGGCCAGCGCCGCGGCGAAGCCGGCCAGCGCCGGGTCCATCAGCGCGGAGTGGAAGGCGTGCGACACCGCGAGGCGCTTGGTGCGCGCGCCCCGCTCGCCGCACCGGCGGGCGGCCTCGGCCACTGCCGACTCCGGCCCGGAGAGCACGACCGAGGACGGCCCGTTGACCGCGGCGATGCTGACCTCCGGCGGCAGCAGTGGCGCCGCCTCGGCCTCCGGGAGCCCCGCGGCGACCATCGCGCCGCCGGCCGGCAGCGCCTGCATCAGCCGGCCGCGCACCGCGACCAGCCGGGCGGCGTCGGCCAGGGAGAACACGCCCGCGACGTGCGCGGCGGCGAACTCGCCGACCGAGTGCCCGATCAGGTGGCCGGGCGTGACGCCCCAGCTCTGCAGGAGCCGGAAGCCGGCCACCTCGTACGCGAACACCGCCGCCTGCGCCACCTGGGTCTGCTCCAGCGTCACCGCGTCCAGGTCGAAGAACGCGATCGGCTCGTCGAGGTGCTGGTTCAACGCCGCGCAGACCTCGTCGAGCGCGTCGGCGAAGACGGGAAAGGCGTCGTGGAGCTCCTTGCCCGCGCCCGGCCGCTGCGCACCCTGGCCCGGGAAGAGGAAGGCGACCGAGGGATGCGGGTGCGCCCGCCCGCGCAGGGCGCCAGCGCCGGCCGCGATGGCTTGCAGCTCCGCCGTGTCCCCGGCCAGGGCGACCGCCCGGTGGTCGAGCTGCGCCCGGGTGGTGGCCAGCGAGAAGGCCAGGTCGGCGGGGTGGCTCGCCGCGGCCACCGGCAGCAGCGCCCCGGCTTGCGCGGTCAGCGCCGCCTCGGACTGGCCGGAGAGCAGCAGCGGCACCGCGGTCACCGGCCGGTCCGCCGGTGCGGTCGCGTCGCCGGCCGCCGGCGCCTCCTCCAGGATGACGTGCGCGTTGGTGCCGCTGACCCCGAAGGACGACACCGCCGCGCGCCGGGGACCACCGGCGCCGGACCACGGCCGCGCCTCGGTCAGCAGCCGGACGTTCCCCGCCGTCCAGTCCACCTTGGCCGACGGTTCGGTCGCGTGCAGCGTGGGCGGCAGGACGCGGTGCCGCAGGCCCTGCACCATCTTGATCACGCCGGCCACCCCGGCGGCTGCCTGGCTGTGGCCGATGTTCGACTTGACCGTGCCCAGCCACAGCGGGTCGGCCCGGTCAGCGCCGTAGGTCGCGAGGAGGGCCTGAGCCTCGATCGGGTCGCCGAGCACGGTGCCGGTGCCGTGTGCCTCCACCGCCTGCACGTCGCCCGGCCCCAGCCCCGCGTCCGCCAGCGCCTCGCGGATGACGCGTTGCTGCGCCGGGCCGCTCGGTGCGGTCAGTCCGTTCGAGGCGCCGTCCTGGTTGACCGCCGAGCCGCGCAGCACCGCGAGCACCGGGTGGCCCAGCCGCTCGGCGTCCGACAGCCGCTCGACCAGGAGCACGCCGGCGCCCTCGGCGAAGCCCGTGCCGTCGGCGTCGGCCGAGAAAGAGCGGCACCGGCCGTCCGACGAGAGCCCACGCTGGCGGCTGAACTCGACGAACCAGTCCGGCGTCGACATCACCGTGACGCCGCCGGCGAGCGCCATGTCGCACTCGCCCCGTCGCAGTGACTGCGCGGCCAGGTGCAGGGCGACCAGCGACGAGGAGCAGGCCGTGTCGACGGTGATCGCGGGCCCGGTCAGCCCGAACGCGTAGGCGATGCGGCCCGAGGCGATGCTGCCGGAGCTGCCGCTGATCAGGTGCCCCTCGTGGGCGGGGGCGCCGAGAAGCCGGGTCGTGTAGTCGTTGTACATCAGCCCGGCGAAGACCCCGACGGGGCTGCCCGCGACCGAGTGCGGATCGATGCCGGCCCGCTCGAACGCCTCCCACGAGCACTCCAGCAGGAGCCGCTGCTGCGGGTCCATGATCGCCGCCTCGCGCGGGCCGACCCGGAACAGCTCGGTGTCGAAGAGGGCGGCGTCGGTCAGGAAGCCGCCGCGGCGGGTGTAGCTGGTGCCGGAGTGATCGGGTTCGGGGTGGTAGAGCCGTTCGACGTCCCAGCCGCGGTCGGCCGGGAAGTCCGTGGTGGCGTCGACGCCCTCCACCACCAGGCGCCACAGGTCGTCGGGCGACGCGGCCTCCCCCGGGAAGCGGCAGGCCATCGCCGTGATGGCGATCGGCTCGTGCCGGCGGGCCCGCTCTTCGTGCAGGTGGGCGCGCGTGTCGCGTAACTCGGCCGTGGTCCGCTTCAGGTAGTCGAGCAGCTTCGCCTCGTTGCTCATCGGTTCAGCTCCTCGTCGAGCAGCTCGAACATGTCCTCCGCGCTGGCCGCGTCCAGGTCCGCCGGCCGGGCCGGCTCGGCGTGGTTGATCAGGTCTCGGAGCTGCGAGATCAGCATCGACCTGACCTCGGGCGGGCTGTCCGCCAGCGCGCTCCGCAGGGTGGTGACGTGGCCGAGGGCGGGGTGCTCGCCGCCGGGCCGGGCCTCGGTGGCCAGCAGCTCTCCGATGTGCCGGGCCAGGGCGGCGGGGGTCGGCTGATCGAACACGACCGTCGCGGGCAGCCGCAACCCGGTGGCCGTGGCCAGCCGGTTCCGCAGGTCGACCGCGGTGAGCGAGTCGAAGCCGAGGTCCTTGAACGGGTCGTCGGGCCGGATGCCGCCGGCCGCGTCGTGCCGCAGCACCGTCGCGATCGTCGTGCGCACCAGCTGCAGCAGCGCCCGCTGCCGCTCGGGTTCGGTCAGCCCGGCCAGCCGGATCCGTAGCGGGGCCCGCAGTGCCGGCCGGCGGCCCCGCCGGCCGGTCTCGGCCAGGCGGCGCAGCAGGTAGGACAGGTTGTCGCCGGCCGACAGCTTGAGCGGCAGCACCACCGGCTCGCGCAGCCGGCAGGCGGCGTCGAACAGGGCCAGCCCCTCGTCGTCGTCCATCGGCGCCACGCCGTGGCCGGCGATCCGGGCCTGGTCCCGGTCGGCCAGTTGCCGGGTGAGGGTGCTGGCGCGCGCCCAGTAGCCCCAGGCGAGCGAGGTGGCCGGCCGGCCGTGCCGGCGACGGTGCTGGGCGAGCGCGTCGAGGAACGCGTTGGCCGCCGCGTAGGCGGCCTGCCCGGCGCCGCCGAGGATGCCCGACGCCGACGAGAAGAGCAGGAACTGGTCGAGGTCCAGGTCCGAGGTCAACTCGTGCAGGTGCAGCGCGCCGGCGACCTTGGGCGCGAGCACCCGCTCGAAGTCGTCGGCAGTGAGTGCGTCGAACATGCCGTCGGCCAGGACGGCGGCCGCGTGGATCACGGCGGTCAGCGGACGATCGCCCGGGATCGCGGCGAGGAGGCCGGCGACGGCGGCCCGGTCCGCGACGTCGCAGGCGGTCACGGTGACGTCGGCGCCCAGCGCGCGCAGGTGGTCGGCGGCCGGGCCGTCCGCCGCCGAGCGTCCGGTCAGCACCAGGTGCCGCACGCCGTGCTCGGTCACCAGGTGGCGGGCGACCGCGCCGCCGACCATGCCGGTCCCGCCCACGACGAGCACGGTGCCGGGGCGGTAGGGCTCGGGGCCGCTCGCCGCAGCCGGCACGTTCCGGGCCAGCCGGGGGACGAACAACTCGTTTCCGCGTACGGCCACCTGCGGTTCCGCCGTCGCGACCGCGCGGCCGAGGTCTGCCTCGGGAGCGTCGGTGTCCACCAGGACGATCCGGTCGGGGTGTTCGGCCTGGGCCGAGCGCACCAGTCCCCAGACCGGCGCCTGCACCAGGTCGACGTCTTCGGTGTCGTCGACCGCGACGGCGTGCCGGGTGACGACCACGAGGCGCTCGTTGTCGGCGGGCTCGGCCGCCAGCCACCGCCGGCACGCCTCGTGCACCGCCAGCACGACCTCGCGGACGGCCACCGCCGGGTCGTCGGTGCCCGGCTCGGGGCAACGCACCACGGTCAGGGCGCTGTCCGCGGTCGTGGTGGCCTCGATGGGTTGCCAGCGCAGGGTCAGCAGGGAGTTCGTGGCCGGCAGGGTCGCGGGCCGCAGCACGATCCGGCCGATGGTCAGCAGCGGCGTCCCCTCGGCCGAGGCGACGGTGACGCGCTGGTCGGCGGTGACGTGTGTCCGGGCGGCCTCGCCTGGTCCGTGCAGTTCGACGTGGTGGAAGGAGAATGGCAGCGCGACCGCGTCGCTCGTGGCGGCGATCGGGTGCAGGGCGGCGTCGAGCAGGGCCGGGTGCAGGAGGTAGCCGCCGGTGTCGAGGCCGTCGACCGCGATCTCGGCGTAGTGGTCG
>NZ_JBAKHL010000124.1:0-8457 GCF_036902715.1 Micromonospora sp. CPCC 205546 | reverse complement strand
GCTGTCCTACCGGGAGCTTCGTCCTATCTGGAGCAGCGACACACCGCCGCCTACCTGCTCAGCATGCCTCGGTCACGATGAAAATGGCTCATTGGTGCAGCGGCAATTTCCATCGAGCGGTGTATGCGAGATCGGCCGTGACACGCTGGCCCTCTGCTCCGGTATGGCTGGAGCGTATGCCTGGTCTCACATGATGCTTGACGAAGCGGCCTCGGAGGACTCTTGACGCCCTGCCGTCTTCAAGGGGCAGCGTCCTGGTCAGGAGATGCCGCCGTCGCTGTGTAAGAGTTGGCCGTTGATCCAGCCCCCGTCGGGTGAGCACAGGAACGCGACGAGGTTCGCGCTCGCTTCTTACGTCCGGTCGGGTCGTTCAGTGTCGCGGTCATCACGGCATCCTCCTCACCAGGCACAACGCCCGATGGGTCAGGCCGGAAACACCGTTAGATCCACACTCCCCGGCAATGTCAACCATCAACCGGAGTCGGACATATGGCTGGAGCGTATGTCGGGCTCCACTTGATGCGTCACGGATCGTTGTCACTTGATCCGTGACACGTCCGGCTAGGGCGATCTTGGTTGTTCCTTGTCTCAGGCTACTGGTGTTCAGTCCCAGAAGTTGAACAGCAACTCGCCGACCGTGGTCGGTTTCCAGTAGTTGATCTGGTCGTGTTCGTGCGGGCTGAGGGCGCTCAGGTCGACCTGTGACAGGGAGGTCTGTAGCTGCTCGGCGGTGAGGGCCTGGGCGTCGGTCAGGTTGGTGAGGGCGCTGGCGAGGTCGGGGTGGTCGACGAACGTCACCATGACGTCGCCGTTGGCGTGGGGGCGGGCGAGGGCGATGAACGGCAGGGTGGTGTGTCGCAGCACCGCGATGTGGTGCTGAGCGTGGGCGATATCGACCGTGTGGAAGTTCGGCGTGACGCTGGCGGGAGCGACGCCGGTGACGGTGGCGTCGATGGTACGGGCGGCGTGGTGACAGACGGCGGTGAAGGCTTCGAGGTCCGCTTGGGCGCCGGGTGGCGGGTTGAAGCCGGTGGCTCCGGGCGGCAGCTTCATGGTCGGGCTCCGTGGTCGTCGCGGTCGTTGCAGGCTATCCGACGTTGTCGTGGAGGCTCGGGCTTGCGGACCTTGAACGGGCAATGGGCTTGGTGGTCGTGCGAGGCACCTCGGTGAGGAGCTGGTCGCCGTCGTGGACGCGGAAGGTGGTGTCGGCGTCTTCGACGGTCAGGGTTCGACCGGCGTGGCCGATGCCGACGCGGATCTTCTGGCCGGCGAGGACGAGGACGCCGCGGCTGCTGACGCGTCGCTCGACGCGTTGTGGTTCGGATGGGGGAGCGGGCGTCGGGCCGGCGGGGCGGGCGTCGCGGATGCGGGCCTGCTCTTGTGCGGTGAGCGGGTTGGGCAGGCTGCGCAGCAGGGCCCGGTCGGCGTCGAGGAGGTGCAGAACGCCGTGGTCGAGGCGGATGGTGACGCGTCGGCCGGCGAGGTGGTAGGCGATGGGGTTTGCCGGCCGGCGAGGCTGACCAGGCCGATGGCGTTGACGAGACGGTCGACCTCGATTGGAGCCCCGGCTTGAGCTGGCCGGCGGTGACCGGGGGCGGTCCGGCGGGGCGGCCGCCGCCGGCGAGGAGTTGACGCAGGTGGGTGGGGGTGAGCTGGGAGGGCACGGTCTTGAGTCGGACGCCGTTGAGGAGGATGGCAACGGAGGTGTCGGCCCAAAGCCCGCTTGGAGAGGGCTTCCCGCTTCACGTCAGGCGCTCTAATGATCTTTATTTGGCTTGATCAAGTTTACGGAGATCAATGCAAATCTAAGATCATCGGGCGCGGATCCGGCACAACCGAGATCGAAAACGGGTGTGGAACGTCGAGAGGTGCTGATGGGTCCCGCCCTGCTCAGGGGCCAGATCTGCCCGTTTCCGGGTGATGCCCACTTGGCTTGTCACATTAGTGCGTGCAATCCGGGGGCCGATCAGGGACGATGGGCGCACGGACGTCGGTGATCCGGCCGGCGTCGGCCGTGGTGGGTCGCCGTGCCCGTTCCCGGTCGGCGGTGGCGAGCAGGGGCCGCTGAACCGGGAGGGTGAACGCGATGCCTGACATACGACCCACGGTGGGCTCCGGTGCGCTGGTCCTCAACGCCACCTACGAGCCGCTGTGCGTCGTGTCGGTGCGTCGTGCCGCCATTCTCGTGCTCTCCGCCAAGGCGGTCTGTGTCGCCGACGGCGACGGCATCCTGCACAGCGCCCGCGACGCGCTGCCGGTGCCGTCCGTCGTCCGGCTCACCCGCTTCGTCCGGGTGCCCTACCGCACCCATGTCGGGCTCTCCCGTCGCGCCATCTTCGCCCGGGACGGCTGGCGCTGCGCCTACTGCCGGGGGCCCGCCGAGACCATCGACCACGTCTTCCCCCGCAGCAGGGGCGGCCGGCACGCCTGGGAGAACGTCGTCGCGGCCTGCGCCCGGTGCAACCACACCAAAGGAGACAAGACGCCGGCCGAGCTGGGCTGGCGGCTGCACGCGCTGCCGGCGGCCCCGAGGGGCACCGCCTGGCGGGTGCTCGGCCACCGGGCGCCGGACCCCCGCTGGGCCGACTGGCTCGACCTGCGCGAGCCCGAGGCCGCCTGACCCGGCCGTCCGCCCGCCGGTCACGTCGTGCGGGCGCGGACCAGGGACGCGAAGACCACGACGTTGTCGGCGTAACCGGTCTGTCCGCCCACCCAGCGCCCGCCGCAGGTGATCAGGCGCAGCCGGGGGCGGCTGAAGTCCCCGTAGACCTCGTCGACCGGCAGCCGGTCCTTGTCGAAGCGCTCGACGGAGTCCACCTCGAAGACCGCCACCGAGCGGTCCTGCCGGGCGATCTCGATCCGGTCGCCGTCCCGCAGGTCCCGCAGCCGGTGGAAGACCGCCGGCCCGCTGCTCGTGTCGACGTGCCCGACGATCACCGAGGGGCCGTACTGGCCGGGGGTGGGTCCCCGGTCGTACCAGCCGGCCTCCTGGGCGCGGGCCGCGTCGGGCACGGCGATGCTGCCGTCCGGGGCGATGCCGACGCCGTGCACGGGCGCCCGCACGTCGATCGGGTCGATGGCGATGCCGACGGGACGGCTGGCGGGCAGCACCGGGAACTTCTTCGGCGCCGGCCGCAGCCCCGCGAGGAACCGGTCCGGCAGCACGCTCACGCCCGCGATCCGCTCCACGCCGAGCATCGTGACGATCAGCGCCATCAGCGTGCCGATCACCAGGACCGGCAGGCCGGGGCCGCGACCGGCGAGCGATCTGCGGCGGCCGGCCGGGACGCCGCGGTACCGGGGCCGGGCGGGTAGCGGTCCGGCGGCCGGATCGGTGGTGGCGACGCTCGCCCACACCGCCTCCCCGGCCACCCGCCGCAGTCGACGGGCGGTGGCGGCCGCCGCCCGGCGGGACGCCCGCAGCGCCCGCCGGGTGCTCGTCCGGACCCGGCCCGGACCGGATCGCCTGGTACGCCTCGGTGAGCCGGCCATGGCGACGGCGGGTCAGGAACCGGCCCCGGTCCGGCGGCTGCCGAAGAAGCCGAAGCCCACGGCCAGCGCCACCACCGCGAGACCACCGATCATCAGCATCGAGCCGGTGCCCGGGGCGCCGGCCGTACCGCCGCCCCCGGTGGCCGGGCCCTTGCTGGGCTGCTCCATGTTCAGCACCGTCAGGGTGGTGGTCGCGGTCCTGCCGTTGTCGCAGCGCAGGTTCACCGGGTAGTCGCCGGGCTCCTTGCTGCCCGGGATGGTGACCTGGCCGGTCAGGAAGCCGTTGTCCGGCCGCAGCACCAACCGCCCGAAGGCGTCGGAGTGCACGTCGGCCTGGCGGTCGTTGGCGTTGTCGCAGCCGGCCCGGATGCTGACCCGGGTGCCGGCCTGCGCGCTGTTGGGCACCACCTCGACGAAGGTGTTCTCCCCCGCCCACGCGGGCGCGACGGTCGTCAGGACGAACGCCCCGACCAGACCCAACACGGTCAGGGCGCGGGTCAGGGCACGTTGGAACGCTGTGAGCACCGGCATGATCCCCCCTTCCGGTGACGAACACCGGAATCCTCCCCGGGCAACAGGGCCTGCTTTCCCGCTGGCCGGGGGGCAAACCCGGGGGCGGTCAGCGCTGCGGGTGGGCGGGGGGCAGCGGGGTGACGGGCTGCCACTGCAGCGGGGTGGAGAGCACCATCGTGCTGGACGGCTGGCCGTACGGGGCGAGTCTGTCGATGACCGCCTCGAAGTCACCGATCGACCCGGCGGCCACCCTGAGCATGCTGCACGCGTCGCCGGTGATGCGGTGGATCTCCAGGATCTCGGGCCAGCCCGCGACGTCCGGGTCGTGCAGGATGCACCGCGATCCGTAACAGGACATCCGGATCAGCGCGACCACGGTGCGGCCGGCCCGGGTCAGGTCGACGTGGGCGTGGTAGCCGGTGATCACGCCCGACTCCTCCAGCCGGCGTACCCGCTCGGCCACGGCCGGCGGCGACAGGTGCACCCGCCGGGAGAGCTCGCTGAAGGAGAGGCGCGCGTCGGCCTGCAGCTCCCGCAGCAGCGCCCAGTCCATGTCGTCCATGCGGCGACCTTACTTCCTTAAACCCGAATCCGACTCATGCCTTCCGCGCCGCAGGTCAGAGGTGGTGAGTGCCGTTGATCCGGCATTCCATCCGGGGGTTCCGCCGAGAGATCATGTCGGTTACCCGTGAAACGACCGACCGTCGGTCGTGCCGGGTGACGAGGCAGAGGGAGGCCACCCGGTGGAGCAGACGGACCTGCGGGTACCCGCCCAGGCGGCGGTGCGCCCGGCGACCCCCCGGCAGCGCGCCGCGCGTGCCGCCCGCAACGGCGGCGAGCCGACGCTGGAGTTCGCCGAGCGGGTGCCGTACGACGCGTACGTGCACGCCAGCACGCTGCACCGGTTGCAGCAGCCGCTGAGCGACGACCCCGGCGAGATGTCCTTCCTGATGGTCAGCCAGATCATGGAGCTGTACTTCAAGCTCACCTGCCACGAGTTGCGCGAGGCGCAGCGGCTGCTGCGAGCCGACCGGGTGTGGGACGCGCTGGCCCCGCTGCGCCGCGCCGCGCTGCACCTGGAGGGGCTGAACGCGGCCTGGAAGGGGCTGCGCTGGATGACCCCGGCCGACTTCAACCGGTTCCGCAACCTGCTGGGCGAGGGCTCCGGCTTCCAGTCGGCGATGTACCGCCACCTGGAGTTCCTGCTCGGCCTGCGCGACGAGACGCTGATCCGGCCGTTCCGCCGGCAGACCGACGTGTACGCCGACCTGCGGGCCACCCTGGCCGCCCCGAGCCTCTGGGACGACGTGCTCGCCCTGCTGGCCCGGCACGGCCACGATCTTCCCGCCGACCTGCTCGAGCGGGACGTCGCCGCCGAGCACCAGCCGCACGCCGCCGTGGAGGCGGCCTGGGTGCGCATCTACGCCGAGCCCGGACCGGAGAACCACCTGCGGATGCTGGGCGAGGCGCTGGCCGAGGTCGCCGAGCAGTTCGGCGACTGGCGGCAGCACCACGTCAAGGCGGTGCAGCGCACAATGGGCGCCAAGGTCGGCAGCGGCGGCTCCGCCGGACTGGCGTGGTTGCAGCGCAGCATGGCCCGGGTGGTCTTCCCCGAGCTGTGGTCGGCCCGGACAGCGATGTGACCCGAGAGCGAGACGACCCCATGACCACCCCCACATCCGACCCGTCCGGTTTCGCCGCCGGTGAGGCCGAGGCGCGCCGCCTCGACGCCGCCGATCCCGGGCACCGCCACCTGTTCCACGTGCCGCCGGCCGACGGCGGCCGGTACCCCGAGGCCGCCTACCTGGCCGGCAACTCCCTCGGCCTGCAGCCCCGGGCCACCCGCGAGGAACTCCTCGCCGACCTCGAGTCGTGGAGCCGCCTCGGCGTCGAGGGCCACCTGGAGGCCGAGCGCCCCTGGCTGCCGTACCACGAACTGCTGACGGCGCCGGCCGCGCGACTGGTCGGCGCCACGCCGGCGGAGGTCGTGGTGATGAACTCCCTGACGGTCAACCTGCACCTGCTGATGGTCAGCTTCTACCGGCCGGCCGGGGCGCGGACCAGGATCGTCATCGAGGACAGCGCCTTCCCCTCGGACAGTTACGCCGTGCGCAGCCAGGCCCGCTTCCACGGCCTCGACCCGGACACCACGGTCGTCCGGCTGCGCCCGCGCGCCGGCGAGGACACCCTGCGCACGGAGGACGTGACCGCCTACCTGGCCGCCGAGGGCGACACGGTGGCGCTGGTGCTGCTCGGCGGCGTCAACTACCTCACCGGCGAGCTGATGGACATCCCGGCGATCACCGCCGCCGGCCGCGCGGCGGGGGCCGTCGTCGGCTGGGACCTGGCGCACGCCGCAGGCAACGTCCCGCTCGCGCTGCACGACTGGGACGTCGACTTCGCGGCCTGGTGCTCCTACAAGTACCTGAACTCGGGGCCCGGCGCGCTGGCCGGCGTCTTCGTGCACGAGCGGCACCTCGGCGACGCGGGCCTGCCCCGCTTCGAGGGCTGGTGGAGCACGGAGGCGGCGACCCGGTTCGAGATGACCCCGGTCTCCCGGCCACCGGCCACCGTCGAGGCGTGGCAGATCTCCAACCCGCCGATCTTCGCGATGGGCCCGGTGCGTACCTCGCTGGAGCTCTTCGACGCCGTCGGGATGCCCGCGCTGCGGGAGCGCAGCGTCCGGCTCACCGGCTACCTGGCGGGGCTGCTCGACGAGGTCACCGCGAACCGTCCGCTGAGCGTGGTCACCCCGCGCGAGCCGGAGCGGCGCGGCTGCCAGCTCTCGGTGCGCATCGGCGCGGGCAGCGCGGCCGGGCTGGCCAAGCGGCTGCGGCACGAGCACGGCGTGATCGCCGACGCGCGGGAGCCGGACGTCATCCGGTTCGCCCCGGTGCCGCTCTATTCCACGTTCCACGAGTGCTGGCGGGCCGCCGAGGCGCTGGCCGTCACGGTGGAGGTGAACTCATGACCGACGAGCGGAACGAGATCGCGGTGGTCGGCGCCGGTCTGGCTGGCTGCCTGCTGGCCTGCTTCCTGGCCCGCCGCGGCTACCCGGTGGCGCTCTACGAGCGGCGGCCCGACCCGCGTACCGGCACGGTGGAGCGGGGACGCTCCATCAACCTGGCGCTCTCCGAGCGGGGCCTGGACGCGCTGCGCCGCATCGGCCTGGACGAGCAGGTGCTGGCCGACGGGCTGCCGATGCGCGGCCGGATGATCCACCCCGTCGACGGCGAGGCGCAGTTCCAGTCGTACAGCGCCTCCGGCGACCGGGCGATCAACTCGATCAGCCGGGGCGCGCTGAACAACGCCCTGCTGGACGCGGCCACCAGCCTGCCCGGGGTGCGGGTCGCCTTCGACCACCGGCTCGTCGGGCTCGACCCGACCAGCGGCGAGATGACCTTTGAGACCCCGCGGGGCACGGTCGCGGCCACCGCGTCGGTCGTCCTCGGCGCCGACGGCGCCGGCTCGGCGGTGCGCGGGCAGCTGCTGGCGTACGGGCTGCTGAGCGAGAGCGTGGACTTCCTCGACTACGGCTACAAGGAGCTGACGATCCCGCCGCTGGGCGGGGACTTCGCCCTCGACCCGGAGGCGCTGCACATCTGGCCGCGCGGCACCTCGATGATGATCGCGCTGCCGAACCCGGACCGCTCCTTCACCTGCACGCTCTTCTGGCCCACCCACGGCACCGCCAGCTTCGCCTCGCTGGGCAGCCCAGCGGCCATCGAGCGGCACTTCGCCGAGCACTACCCCGACCTGCCGCCGCTCGCCCCGGGTCTGGTCGACGACTACCAGCACAACCCGGTGGGCGTGCTCGGCACCGTCCGCTGCACGCCCTGGCAGGCGTACGGGAAGGTCGGCCTGCTCGGCGACGCGGCGCACGCCATCGTCCCGTTCTACGGCCAGGGCGCGAACTGCGCCTTCGAGGACGTGGTCGAGCTGGACCGCTGCCTGGACGAGTGCGCCGACGACTGGGCGGAGGCGCTGCCGCTGTTCCAGCAGCGGCGGCAGGAGAACGCCGAGGCGATCGCGCAGATGGCGCTGGCGAACTTCGTGGAGATGCGGGACAAGGTCGCCTCACCACTGTTCCAGGCCGGCCGGAAGGTCGAGCACACGCTGGAGCGGGTGCTGCCGGGCCGGTACGTCTCCCGCTACGAGCTGGTGTCCTTCTCGACCACCCCGTACGCCGAGGTGCGCCGCCGGGTCCGTCAACAGCACCGGGTGCTCGGGGCGGTCGCCGCCGGCGCGGCGGCGCTGCTGGCCGGCGCCGTCGGTGTGGCGATCAACCGAGGGAGGCGTCGATGACCGTCACCTGGGATCCCCGGCTGATGACCGGGCAGACGCCCGACGGCCCGGGGCTGCTGCGCAACTTCGTCGGTGGTGAGTTCGTCGGGGGTGGGCGGCGGTTCGTCAAGCGTAGTCCGGTGACGGGTGAGCCGGTGTTCGAGGTGG
>NZ_JBAKHL010000123.1:0-8468 GCF_036902715.1 Micromonospora sp. CPCC 205546 | reverse complement strand
CGGGCCGGGAGGCCGGCGGCCCGGCGGCGGGCGGCCAGGGCGTGCAGCGCGCCGACGGCCGCCACGGCCCGCTCCCGGCCGGCGGCGCCCAGCAGCAGGGCGGACGGCGCGAGGACGGTGAGCGCGACGGCCGGGTGCCGGGTGGCGGCGTCCAGCGTCCCGGCGAGGCCGAGCAGCCGGGCCACGGCCCCGTCGTCGGCCAGGTCGTCGTCGGACGGGCAGAGGAAGGCGCCGCCGAGCGGCTCGTCACCCACCCGGTCGGCGGGCAGCGCGACGACCTCGGCGCCGGCGGCGGTGAGTTCGGCGACCAGCTCCGCGAGCGCGTCGGCCGTGGCGCCGGTGTGCAGCAGCCGCAGCCGGCGGGCGCGGTGCGCGACGACGAGGTGCCGGGCCAGCGCCGCGCCGGCGGGCCCGTCGGCGCCGGCGACCAGGACCGGGCGGTCCGGGTCGACCACGGTCACCGGCCGCGCCGGCACGGTCGCCGGGGCCGGCACGAGGAGCGCGTGCAGGGCGGCCCCGGCCCGCAGGGCGACCTGCGCGGCCCCGGCCTCCACCACGGCGGGCAGCAGGGCGATCGAACGGTCCGCGGCGTCGTGGTCGACCAGCACCATCCGGTCCGGGTACGCGGCCTGCAGGGCCCGGCCGACCGCCGGGGCGGCGCCGGCCGCGGGATCGGGCCCGCACCGCTCGTCGGTCGGGCCGGTCAGCAGCACCAGCCGGGTGCCGGCGAACCGGTCGTCGTCGAGCCAGCCACGCAGCCGGTCGGCGAGGTCCGCCGCGACCGCGTCGGCCGGGTCGGCCAGCAGCACCGTCACGTCGGGCACGTCCGGGGCGTCGCGCAGGGCGGCGAGGTCCGGGTGGGACCGGAACCGGTCCCCCGGCGACGCCACGCGCAGCGGCTCCACCAGCGCCTCGCTGCCGGGCCCGACGAGCGCCCAGTGGCGGGCCGGGGCGGCGGCGGACTGCGCGGCCGTCGGGACGGGTGCTTCGACCGGCGCTACGGCGGCCGGGTCCAGCGGCTGCCAGGCGAGCAGGCTCAGCGTCTCGTGGTGGCTGGCGTTGACCGCGCGCAGCCGCGCCGGCCGGTCCAGCAGGAGCCGGCGGGTGACCTTGCCGGAGGCGGTCCGGGGCACCTGCCCGATCTCGTAGAGCTCGTCGGGGATTTTGTGGTACGACAGCTTCTCCCGGCAGGCCGCGTACCCGGCGCGGGGGTCGAAGCCCTCCGGCCCGGGCACCACGAAGGCCACCGGCACCTCGCCGAGCACGTCGTGCGGCCGGCCGGTCACCGCCACGTCGGCGACGCCGGGCACCGCGCGCAGCGCCTCCTCCACCTCCGCCGGGTGGATCTTCTCGCCGCCCCGGATGATCAGTTCCTGGTGCCGCCCGGTGACGAAGATGTTGCCGTCGGCGTCGCGGCGGGCCAGGTCACCGGTGCGGTACCAGCCGTCGCGCAGGGCGGCGGCGGTGACCTCCGGCAGGCCGTGGTAGCCGAGCATGACGCTCGGTCCGCTGACCCAGACCTCCCCCTCGGCGCCGGCGGGCACGTCCAGGCCGGTCTGCGGGCTGACCAGGCGCACCTCGACGCCGGGCACCGCGCGCCCGCAGGAGCCCTCGACCCGGGGCTGGTCCGGCCGGGTGACGGCGATCGAGCCGCAGGTCTCCGTGCTGCCGTACGCGTCGAGCAGCGGCGCGTCGAAGACCTCGTCGAACGCCCGGCGCAGCGCGCCGGTGGTGATCGCCCCGCCGACCAGGCAGACGCGCAGGGCCGGGGCGCGGAAGCCGGTCTCCCGGGCGGCGGCGACGAGGTGGTGGTACATGGCCGGCACACCGGCCAGCACGGTGGCCTCGTCCTCGTCGACCGCACGCAGCACGTCGTCGGCGGAGAAGCCGTCGACGAGCCGGGCCGTGGCGCCGACCGCGGTCACGCTGAGCACGCACCCGATGTGGGAGAGGCTGTGGAACAGCGGCAGCGGCCAGACCACCCGGTCGGCGACGGTGAGCCCGGGGATCGGCACGTAGCAGGCGGCGACGGACCAGAGGCAGGTGCGCTGGGTGGAGAGCACGCCCTTGGGCCGGCCGGTGGTGCCGGAGGTGTAGAGCATCCAGGCGACCTCGTCGAGGCCCAGGTCGTCACGCGCCGGCGCGGCCGGTTCGGTGTCGACCAGGTCCCGCCAGGCGACGACCCCGGCGGGGACCGGGCCGTCCCCGGTGACCACGATCCGCAGGCCCGGCCGGTCGGCGCGCAGGCGCAGCAGCTGGTCGAGGTGTCGCGCGTCGGTGACCACCAGCACCGCACCGGAGTCGTCCAGCAGGTGGGCCAGTTCCGCGTCGGTGCTGTGCGGATTCACCGGTACGCCGACCGCGGCGGCCCGCGTCACGGCCAGCCAGGTCTCCACCGTCTCCACCCGGTTGCCGAGGCAGAAGGCCACCCGCTCGCCCCGCCCGACCCCCGACGCCGCGAGGTGACCGGCCAGCCGGCGGGTCCGCGCCGCCAGATCGGCGTATCCGACCGACCGGCGGTCGTCGCGGAACGCGACCTTGTTCCCCAACCTGGCGGCGTGCGCCTCGATCAGATCGGACAACGGCTGGATCAGGTCGCTCCGAAGCATGTCACCACATCCGTCCGTCGGCGAGACTCCTCATCCGCGGCGTAGACCTCGCTCGCCGTAGCGGCCCAAGTCTTCCGAGCACCCTGCCGACGTCCTACCCCTGTCACCCCCTAAGTCGTCCCCAGTTCGGACCGCCGATCGGGTGGTGGAACGGGCCGCAGGCCGATGATGGGGCGACCCCCGCGGACCGTCGAATCCCGTGCTCCACCCGCCCGTCAGCCGAGGTGCCGTCGTTGGAACGCTGCTGGTTGTTCGCCCGCTCGGCCGTGCCGGCCGACGGATGCCCGGACACGCGGGTGATCAAGCTGGTCGGAACCGTCCTGACCGATCTGGTCGCCGCCGCCCGCCGGGCCGATCCGGGCCTGGACTGGTTCTTCGACCCGGAGGGCTCCCCCGCCGGGCCGCGCCTGAGCCTCGGCTTCCACGCCGCCCCGGCGGCGCTCGACACCGTACGGGCGGGACTGCTCGCCTACGACCCGCAGGTGTCCTTCACCGCCGACCGGCACGCGGTGCGCGACGCCGCCCGGGGCGGCCCGCTCGCGTGCGCGGGCAGCGACCTGGCCCTGACCCTGCTCGGCGGGGAGACGCCCTGGCTGGCCGGCGTCGAGCTGCCGCTGGCCGTGGCGCACCTGCGGCACCTGACCGGTCTGGTGCCGGCCGCCGACCGGCTGACGTTCCTCTTCCTGCACTGGCAGGAGCGCGGTCAGCGGCTCACCGCCACGCAGCGGCGGGACCTGGCCGCGCAGGCCGACGCCGGCGCGGAGAAGATCGTCCTGGCGGCCGGCGACCTGCCGCTTTGCGGGGAGGTCGCCGTGGCCTGGCAGCGCTACCTGGACCGGGTGGCCGACGTGGTCGGCCGCGACCATCCGGCGACGCCGGCGGGCTTCCTGCTGGCGCACCACGCCCAGCTCACCCACGACCGGTGGGGCATCGGGCCGGACGTCGACTCGCTGGCCGCGCTGGCGCTGCGCCTGTCGATGGTCCGGGACCGCCCGGTCGTCGCCGCGCCGGTCGTCGTCCCGCAGAGGAGGCAACAGCCACATGCACGCGTCCGCACCTGACCGTCACGTTCCCGCCGGGCCGGCCCGGATCGAGGTGGCGCTGGGCGAGCGCGCATACCCGGTGCTGATCGGTCCCGGCGTACGCCATCGGCTCCCGGCGGAGGTGGCACGCATCGGCGCGCGGCGGGTCGTGGTGGTCTCGGCCCGGCCGCCGGAGTGGACGCCCGACCCCGGCGTGCCGCACCGGGTGGTGCCGGCGCGCGACGGCGAGCACGACAAGAACCTGGCCACGGTGGAGCAGCTCTGCCGGGCGTTCGCCGAGTTCGGGCTGACCCGGGCCGATGCGGTCGTCTCCTGCGGCGGCGGCACCACCACGGACGTGGTGGGGCTGGCCGCCGGCCTCTACCACCGGGGCATCGCGGTGATCCACCTGCCGACCTCGCTGCTCGCCCAGGTGGACGCCAGCGTCGGTGGCAAGACGGCGGTCAACCTGCCGGAGGGCAAGAACCTCGTCGGGACCTACTGGCAGCCCCGGGCGGTGCTCTGCGACACCGAACACCTGGGCACGCTGCCGGAGCGGGAGTGGCGCAACGGGTACGGCGAGATCGCCCGGGCGCACTTCATCGGCGCGGGCGACCTGCGCGACCGGCCGGTGGCGGAACAGATCGCCGCCTGCGTGGGGCTCAAGGCCCGGGTGGTGGCCGCCGACGAGCGCGACTCCGGCCTGCGGCACATCCTCAACTACGGCCACACCCTGGGACACGCGTTGGAGCGGGCCACCGACTTCGGCCTGCGGCACGGCGAGGCGGTCGGCGTCGGCACCGTCTTCGCCGGGCGGCTGGCCGGCGTCCTCGGGCGCGTGCCGGCCGAGCGGGTGGCCGAGCACCACGACGTGGTGGCCGGATACGGCCTCGACACCGCGCTTCCCGCCGGCGTCGACCCCGACGAGCTGATCGCGCTCATGCGGCGCGACAAGAAGGCCACCTCGGGCCTGGCCTTCGTCCTCGACGGCCCGGCCGGGCCCGAACTGGTCGCCGACGTCGGCGAGGCCGCCGTCCGCGCCGCCCTCGCCGAGATGTAGCGGCCAGCGCGCCCCGACCCGGGCCGGCAGCCGGGCTCAGGAGGGTGGTCGGCCGATCAGGGTACGGAGGATCGGCTCGGCGTGGGTCCAGAGCAGCGCGCCGCCGGCCTCCGGCACGAGGTGCCGGACAGCACCGGGAATCCGGGCGGCCAGCGTCGCTCCGTTGTCGGGCGAGTGGCTGGCGTCCTGCCCGCCGTACCAGACGTCGACCGGAACCGTGATCGCCGCGAGGTCGAAGGGCCATCGCCCCATGGCCAGGACGGTGTCCCGGGCGTAGCCCGCCGCCCCCTGGGCGAACCCCTCGCGCAGGGCCCGTCGGTAGGCGGCCGCGAAGCCCGGATCCAGGTACACCGCCCGGTCGACCTCGGGGCTCCCCCTCGTCACCATGTCCCACATCGCCTCCGCGTCGAAGCGGGCGAAGATCCGCTCCGCTCCGACGGGATCGGCGGCGGTCGTGTCCACGAGCCCACGCAGCTCCGTCGGCAGTGCCCCGGCGAACTCGGGCGCGGCGACCTCGTCCGCGCCGGACACGACGGCCAGCGCCGCGGCGGCACCCGCCACGGCGCAGGCCAGCGCGAACGGCGCGCCCTGCGAGTTGCCGACCACCGCGGGACGTGCCAGTCCCCGCAGGTCGAGGAGCTGGCGGACGTCCTCGGCGAAGTCGGCGAACGTCCGGCCGGGCGCGGGGGTCGAGGCCCCCAGCCCCGGGCGGTCCACCGAGATGAGCCGCACCCCGAGGGTGTCGACGACACCCGCGCCGAAGCCGAGCCACCGGCTCGTGGCCGCCCCGGGACACAGCAGCACCGGGACACCGTCCGGCGGCCCCCACTCGGCCCAGCCGAGCAGCCGCCCGTCGGGCAGCCGGCTCCCACCGAGGCGGGCCGGATCGTCGACGCGTACGTTCATGATCCTCATCATGGGCGCGGCGCCGGCCACCGCGCACCGTGTTTTCGCCCGCTTGCGGCGGACACCCGGGCCGTCCGCCGCCGCGTGGCACGACGCGTCAGCCGCCGAGCGCCCGCTGGACCTGCGCGACCAGCACACCGCAGGCGTATCGGTCCGCGGCGCCGACCATGCCGACGATGGTGGCCGGGAGCGGGCCGTTGTCCGTCTCCGCCGGGTCGTGGTGCATGAACACGACGAGCTGCCCCCGGTCGATGAACGGGGCGAGGATCGGCTCGGCGTCGACGCCGGGGGCCAGCGAGAAGAACGTGGTCATGGCGCACGCGTGCTGACCCAGCAGCGAACTGCGGTGCAGCAGCGAGGTGGTGGCCCCGCTGACCCGGAAGTTCGGGTCGATGACCCGCAGGGCGCCGTCGCGACCGATCCCGGCGTCGAAGGAGCAGTACCCCCGGTACCCGAGCGCACTGGCCTTTCGGACCCCTAGGGTCAGCGCTTCGACAAGCTCCGCCGGCGGCTGGTCGTCGTCCATCACACAACCGACCCACGTCGAGGTGGGCTGCGGCAGGTGTACGGACGAACCGAAGTACTCCACCGATCCGCTCTCCGTCACGCCGAACTGGATCCCCCAGATCGTCCGGAAGGGCACCTCCTCCTCGACGATCCACTGGTCGCTGATCTGCTCCAGCTGGTTGAACATCGACCGGTTCCGCCGGTCCTGCAACCGCCGGGTGAAGATCGCGATTCCGCTGTACACCTCGACACCGGCCGGTTTGATCACCGCCGGACGACGGTCCTGCTGCACGATGCGGCGCACCTCGGCGGGGGTGGCGACCTGCCGACGCGGCAGGTATTCCGGCGCGATCAGCGATTCCAGCGTGGTCTTGTTGTTGAGGCGGGCCAGCAGGTCCGCCGGCACCCGCGCTCGCGCGGCCCGCAACAGCGGATCGTGCGGGGCGAACTGGAACTCCAGCGTCTCGCCCCGCTCGACGGCCTCCCGGGCGAACTGCACCGCCTGCGCGCCGGAGCGGAACTCGCGCAGATCGCTGGGCGTCTTGAGGCCGCACCGGCTGAGCAGGCGCAGTGACTTGTCCGCGCTCGATCCGGTGCTGCAAATGGCCGCCGCCTGGTGCGGAAGGGTCAGGTGCATACCGGTGATCATGTCCAGGCCGTTGTGCAGGGCGTTGCCCGCGTCGGCGAGATAGCGGCTGTCGGCGGTGGCCACCGGGTCTGGCGGCCGGGCCAGGACCACCCCATCGTGAGCGAACACCTGTACCTGAATGGGTACGTACATTGGATCTCCTGACATGCCGGCCCGTGGAGGGCCTCGGGGTGGCACGAAGTCCGGGGGCGCACGACCACGAACAGCGCGGGACGTGGCCGGAGGCGTGGGCTCCCGGTCCTGATGTGGCCGCTCGGCCGCGAGAGTCGGGCGTACCGCGTGCACCGGGCGGACGGTCGGGGAGGGACCGGCCGGGAAACGGGCTGACTTGTGGTCAGCGCTGTGTCGGCGAGGTGCACACCAGCAGTCGGTGGCTGATTTGCCAGTCACCGACTGGGTCATGATCGGGAAAAGCATAGTCAGTACTCATTGCCCGGGGATGGGCCGGTCAGCCGAACGCGGACCGCCTTTTCGCCACCGGAACCGCCAATACTCCGACCTGGACCTCCGACTCGGGCTGACCGAAAAGCTGCTTTCAATGAAGCCGCGCGGCCATTTCACCATCGAATCGGGACAATCACGCACCGACCCTCTCGTGAGGGTAGCTATCAGCCACTATAGAAAAGATATAGGGACGTGTGCTTTCGCCGAT
This sequence comes from Micromonospora sp. CPCC 205546, assembly GCF_036902715.1. Lineage (NCBI taxonomy): Bacteria > Bacillati > Actinomycetota > Actinomycetes > Micromonosporales > Micromonosporaceae > Micromonospora > Micromonospora sp. CPCC 205546. Next base: position 1,063 of record NZ_JBAKHL010000123.1, on the reverse strand, counting down.
AAAAGCTACCGCATATGGCTGGGATCCCGGTCGTCCATCCCGGTCGACACCACGCTGACCAGCCCACATGGTCGGTCCGCCGGCCGGTACGCGGGGCCCGGGACCGCACGGGGACCGCCGCCGCGGGCACGTCCTCGGCGACCTTCCAGGCAAGATCTCCGGCTGACGCACTAGGGGTCGACGCACATATCTCTAGGGGTGTACGCGACTCCACGGGGCTTCGTAGGGTCGGGCCCCATCGGTTCGTCGTTCCCTTTTCACAGCACCGGATCGGGGACGAACGTGGGTGCGCGGCGCCCGGATGGACGGGAGGTGCCGGTGACCGGATCGGGCGCCGACCTGCTCCTTTCGCCCGAGGATGCGGGCGCGGCCCGGAATCCGGGCGGCGATCCCGTCCCGGTCGCACCGCCGCTGCCCCGCCGCGACCGCACGACCCGGCCGTGGGAGCCGCGAACCACCGTCGCGCCGCCCGGCGCCCGCCCGCCGTCACCCCTCGCGTCACCACCCGCCGTCCGGTTGTACGGCACCTCGGCTGACCGGCCGCCGCGGCCACGTGCCTTCCGGTCACCGCCCTCAGATCGGAGGTTGAGCTGATGTCTGTCGGGTTCGATGGTGCTCGGGCCGTGGGCGGCGTCGACGACGTCGGGACCCTGGACCTGATGGGGGACCTGCGGCGGCCGACGGTGTGGCCGGCCCGGGCGGCCTCGGCGCACCGGGTGCTGCCCTCCTGGCCCGGCCCGGCCCGTGACGTCACGGTGGCGGGGCTCGTGGCCGTCCTGGCCCGTTGGACGGCCCAGCAGCAGGTGGTGCTGGACCTGGCGTCGGGTGGCGACGGGTCGGTGCTGCGGGTGGACGTGGCGGGTGATCCGGGTTTCGGCGAGTTGGTGACGCGGGTCGGTGCGGCGCTGGCGGCGCCGGTCGTGGGGGGCCGGGATCCGCGGGGCCCGATGGTGCTGGAGCTGGTGGACGCCGCGGTGGCCGAGGCGGGGCCGGAGGCGGTGGATGTCGACCTCGTGGTGAGTGTCGCGTCGGACGGGTCGGCGGTGCGGGTGGACCACGCGGC
>NZ_JBAKHL010000122.1:0-8517 GCF_036902715.1 Micromonospora sp. CPCC 205546 | reverse complement strand
CGGGGGCGGCGGACGCGCCGGCCCGCCGGCCGCGCCCGGCCGCGCCCGGCCGCGCCCGGCACGGCCGCCCTCGACTGCGCTGCGTAGCCCTCCCGCCACCGAGCGGCACGAACGGTTGATTGACAGATTTCTTTATTTACGCATGTCTTGATGAAGAGATCCTTCGTCACCAGGATGCTCCCAGGCGCCCGGGCATTGGGCGTCCACAGTGTCGCCTCACCTCACGAAGGAGCGTCGGGACAGTGTCACCACGACGATGGCGAATGGCCGCGGTCGGCCTGGCGGTCGGCCTCACCCTGCCGATCGGCGCCGCGGCGCCGGCCGCCGCCGCACCGGACCCCGCCGACACGAAGGCCAGGGCGGTGGCCGCGAAGGTCGACGGGAAGGTCACCACCCGGCTCGCCCGCGAGGGCAGGGCCAGCTACTGGGTCTTCCTGGACAGCAAGGCCGACCTGTCCGGCGCGGCCAGCCTGCGCGGCAAGACGGAGAAGGCCGCCCACGTGCACCGCGCCAAGACCGCCCACGCCGAGCGCAGCCAGGCCGGCCTGCGCGCCATGCTGACCCGCGAGGGCGCGGAGTTCACCCCGTTCTGGCTGGTCAACGCGATCAGGGTGACCGGCGACGCCGAGTTGCTCGGTGACCTCGCCGTGCGCGCCGACGTCGCCGAGATCCTCGCCGACGACCCGGTCGAGATCCCGAAGCCGCTGCCCGGCGAGACCGTCCCCACCACCAACGCCACCGAGTGGAACATCGACCGGATCAACGCGCCGCGGGTCTGGAACGAGCTGAACGTACGCGGCGAGGGCATCGTGGTCGCCAACATCGACAGCGGCGTCGACGTCACCCACCCCGCCGTGGCGGCCAGCTACCGGGGGCGCAACGGTGACGGCACCCTCGACCACAACTACAACTGGTTCGACCCGGCCGACGTCTGCCCCACCGACGCCCCGTGCGACAACAACAACCACGGCACGCACACCATGGGCACGATGGTCGGCTCGGACGGCGCCAACGTGATCGGCGTGGCCCCCGGCGCCCGGTGGATCGCCGCCAAGGGCTGCGAGACCAGCGGCTGCTCGCGGGCGTCGCTGCTCGCCTCCGGCCAGTGGATCGTCGCCCCCACCGACCTCGACGGCGCCAACCCGCGCCCCGACCTCGCCCCGGACGTCGTGAACAACTCCTGGGGCTCCAGCGCGTACGACCCGTGGTACACCGAGATCGTCTCGTCGTGGGTGGCCGCCGGCATCTTCCCGGCCTTCTCCAACGGCAACAGCGGCCCGAGCTGCAACACCTCGGGCAGCCCCGGGTCGTACACGATCAGCTACAGCTCCGGCGCGTTCGACGTGAACAACGCGATCGCCAGCTTCTCCAGCCGGGGCACCGGCGAGAACGGCGACATCAAGCCGAACATCGCCGCGCCGGGCGCCAACGTCCGCTCCGCGGTGCCGGGCGGCTACTCGGCGCTCAGCGGCACGTCGATGGCCTCCCCGCACACCGCGGCGACCGTGGCCCTGATGTGGTCGGCCTCGCCGGCCCTGCAGGGCGACGTCGCCGAGACCAAGCGCATCCTCGACGACACCGCGATCGACGTCGACGCGCTCACCTGCGGCGGCACCGTCGACGACAACAACGTCTTCGGCGAGGGCCGGCTCGACGCGTACGCGGCGGTCGACGCCACCCCCCGGGGCGCCCTCGGCGCGCTGGGCGGTCGGGTCACCTCCGGCGGCAACCCGCTGGCCGGGGCGGACGTGACGGTCACCGGCCCGATGACCCGCGTCACCAGCACCGGCGCAGACGGCTCGTACGCGCTCGACCGGCTGATGGTGGGCAGCTACACGGTCTCGGTGAGCAAGTTCGGCTACACCACGGGGACGACCTCGGTGACCATCACCGAGAACCAGGCGGCCGACGCGGACGTCGCCCTCGAGGCGGCCCCCTCGGCCACCCTCAGCGGCACGGTGCGCACCTCGGACGGCACGGCCGGCGGCGCCACCGTCGCCGTCCTCGGCACCCCGCTCACCGCCACCGCCGACGCCGACGGCCGCTACTCCGTGACCGTGCCGCACGGCACGTACGACGTCCGCTTCGCGCACACGTACCGCTGCTCGGACGAGGTGACCAGGTCGGCGCAGGTCGGCGCGGACACCGTCCTGGACGTCACCCTGCCCGACCGGGTCGACTCCTTCGGGTACGCCTGCGGCCCGGCCGGCGGCTCGTTCGTCGCCGGCACCCAACTGCTGGAGACGCTGACCGGCGACAACAAGTCCGTCCCCGTCACGCTGCCCTTCCGGGTCCCGCTCTACGGCAACTCCTACCGGCAGGCGTGGGTGAGCACCAACGGCGTGCTCGGCTTCGGCACCTCGTCGACCAGCCGCCTCAACACCGCCCTGCCGAACACCACCAACCCCGACCTCGCGCTCTTCCCGTTCTGGGACGACCTCTACGTGGAGGAGGACTCGGGCGTCTACACGGCCGTCACGGGTGCCGCGCCGCGCCGCACCTTCGTGGTGGAGTGGCGCAACGTGTCGATCTTCGCCGACCGGTCGATGCGACTGACCTTCAGTGCCGCCATCGGTGAGGACGGCTCGATCACCTACCGGTACGCCGACGTCGACGGCGACGGCGCGGAGACCGGCACCGGCGCCTCGATCGGCCTGGAGAACGTCGACGGCACCGTCGGCTTCGAGTACTCGTACAACGCCCAGGCGGTCGCCGACGGCACGGCGATCACGTTCCGCACCACCCGCAGCGGGGTGCTCTCCGGTGTGGTCACCGACGCCAACGACGGGCGCCCCGTCGCCGGGGCCACCGTGACCGCCCGGGTCGGCGACGCGACGGCCACCCAGACCACGGAGGCCGACGGCACGTACCTGATCCAGGCCCCCGTCGGCACGGTCGGGTTCACCATCGACAAGCAGCACTACGAGGCGGCGTCGGGCTCCGTGGCGGTGCAGGCCGGCGCGGCCGAGGTCCGTTCGGCGGCGCTGCGTACCGCGCGCGTCGGCACCCCGACGAGCGAGCTGACCGTCGTCTCGGCGGCGGAGCAGACCCGGAGCCGACAGATCACCCTGAGCAACACGGGGGTGCTCGGCACCGACGTCACGGTCACCGAGCTGAACTCCGACGGCACGCCGCAGGACGTCGGCTGGCTCGGCCTGTCGGGTGCCACCGTCACCCTGGGCAGCGGCGGCCGGCACACCGTCGGCGTGGCGACCAGCACGGCCGGCCTGGCCCCCGGCAGCTTCCACCAGGCCAAGCTGCGGATCTCCTCGGCCAGCGGGCGCCAGCCCGTCCTGGACGTCCCGGTCACCCTGGTGGTGCCGCGCACCACCCTGGCGATCGACGCCGGCGCGACGTCGGCCCGGGCCGACGTCGAGGGCCAGACCTGGTCGCCGGACCGGGCCTGGACCGCCGGCGGCGCCGGCTACCTCGGCACCTCCAGCCGCCGGACGACCAGCACCCCGATCACCGGCACCAACGACCCGGCCCGCTTCGCCAGCCAGCGGGAGGGGATGTACGAGTACCGCGTCGACGGTCTCGCGGACGGCCACTACACGGTGGAGCTGGACTTCGCCGAGGTGAAGCGGCAGTACCCGGACCGCCGGGTCTTCGACGTGCTGATCGAGGGCCAGGAGGTGCTGCCGTCGCTGGACGTGGCGGGCGAGGTGGGCAGCTACGCCGCGCTGAGCCGGACGTACACGGTGCGGGTGGTCGACGGCCAGCTCAACGTGCGGTTCGTGACGCACAAGGGCTACGGCGTGCCGATCGTCAACGCGCTGCGCGTCGCCGACCGGCCGGACCTGCTGTCCTGACGGTCGTACGGAAAACGGGGCCCGGCCGGTGACGGCCGGGCCCCGCCCGTGTGGACCGCAGGGCGCTCAGTCTCCGCGCGCCTCAGCGGGGCCGGCCGTCGCCGCCCTTGCCGAGCTTGTTGAAGTCGATCTTCGGCAGCTTGAAGCCCGGCGGGAGGCCCTGGCCGGCGGCCAGGTCGTTCGGGTCCATGCCCGGCGGGAGCTGCGGCATGCCGCCCGGGAAGCCGCCCGGCATCCCGGCGCCCGCCCCGGTGCGCGGCCGGTTGCCGCCCTTGGTGCCCTTGCGCTTGTTCTTCGGCGACTTGGTGGCCTTGCGCCGGCCGCCGCCCGGCAGGCCCATCATGCCGCCCATCTGCTTCATCATCTTCTGCGCCTCGGTGAAGCGGTTGAGCAGCTGGTTGACGTCCATCACCGTGACGCCGGAGCCGTTGGCGATGCGGGCCCGGCGGGAGCCGTTGATGATCTTCGGGTTGGTGCGCTCGGCGGGGGTCATCGACCGGATGATCGCGGTGACCCGGTCGAAGTGCTTGTCGTCGACCTCGGCGAGCTGGTCCTTCATCTGCCCCATGCCCGGCATCATGGCCAGCACGTTGGCGATGGGGCCCATCCGCCGGACCGCGATGAGCTGGTCGAGGAAGTCCTCCAGGGTGAACTGCTCACCGCCCATCAGCTTGGCGGTCATCTTCTCCTTCTGATCGGTGTCGAAGGCCTGTTCGGCCTGCTCGATCAGAGTGAGGACGTCGCCCATGCCGAGGATCCGGCTGGCCATCCGGTCGGGGTGGAAGACGTCGAAGTCCTCCAGCTTCTCGCCGGTGGAGGCGAAGAGGATCGGCTGCCCGGTGACCTCCCGGACCGACAGCGCGGCGCCACCGCGGGCGTCGCCGTCGAGCTTGGACAGGACCACGCCGGTGATGCCCACGCCGTCGCGGAACGCCTCGGCGGTGCGCACCGCGTCCTGGCCCACCATGGCGTCGATGACGAAGATGACCTCGTCCGGGTCGACCGCGTCGCGGATGTCGGCGGCCTGCTGCATCATCTCGGCGTCGATGCCGAGCCGGCCGGCGGTGTCGACGATGACGATGTCCCGGGCGGCCCGCTTCGCGTGCTCGATCGAGGCGCGGGCCACCTGCACCGGGTCGCCGGTGCCGTTGCCGGGCTCGGGGGCGTACACCTCGACGCCGGCGCGGCCACCGAGCACCTGGAGCTGCCCGACGGCGTTGGGGCGCTGAAGGTCGGCGGCGACCAGCAGCGGCTGGTGGCCCTGGGCCTTGAGCCAGCGGGCCAGCTTGCCGGCGAGAGTGGTCTTGCCGGAGCCCTGGAGGCCGGCGAGCATGATCACCGTCGGCGGCTGCTTGGCGAACTGGAGCCGCCGCCCCTCGCCGCCGAGCACGTTGACCAGCTCGTCGTTGACGATCTTGATGATCTGCTGCGCCGGGTTGAGCGCCTGGGAGACCTCGGCGCCGCGCGCCCGCTCCTTGACGTTGGCGATGAAGCCCTTGACCACCGGCAGCGCGACGTCCGCCTCCAGCAGCGCGAGGCGGATCTCGCGCGCGGTGGCGTCGATGTCGGCGTCGGTGAGCCGACCCTTGCCGCGGAGCTTGGTGAAGATCCCGGACAGGCGGTCACTCAAGGTGTCAAACACGCGAACATCCCGATTGTCAGTGTTCCGGCGGGCACATCGGCGACCGGGCGAGGTGTCCGGCCACCGCTAGGGTAGCCGGCCGGGCCGCGGGGCCGCTCCGGGCCGGGCACAGCCGGGGCGGGGAACAGCGCCGGCGCGCCCGCGCGCACGAGGGTCTCCGGGCCGCCGGGAGGCCCCTGCTCACACCGCCGCGAGCACCGCGGCCTCCAGGCGGGCCCGGTCGGCCTCGGCCGGCCAGCCGCCGACGAGGTAGAAGACGTCGACCACGTCGCCGCCCAGGGTCGAGATGCGGGCCGCCCGCACCTGGGCGCCGGCCTCGTCGAGGGCGCAGGCCACCCGGTAGAGCAGCCCCGCCGCGTCGGCGGCGCGCAGCTCCAGCAGCACGGCGTCGGTGGCCGCCTCGCGGTGCCAGACCACCCGCGGCGCGGCCCCGCCGGCCCGCGCCGCGAGCGCCCGGCCGCGCAACCGCTGGGTGACCGAGACGTCGCCGTTCACCGCCCGGCGCAGGTCGGCGCCGAGGGCGATCGGGTCGGGCGCGAGCCCGTAGCGGGGCTGCACCCGGCACTCGACCAGGGCCCGGCCGTCGACGGCGCAGGCGTCGGCGGAGAGCACCTCCAGCCGGTGCAGCGCCAGGCAGCCGGCCACCGTCGCGAGCAGGCCGCGCCGGTCCGCCGCGGCCACGGCCACCCGGTCGGCCGTCAGGTGTACGACCGGCAGGGACCCCGCCAGCAGGGCCGGATCGGGGGCGGGCGGGGCGGGCGGCGCGCCCGTGTCCAGCGCGGTCCGGACCCGGGCGACCAGCTCGGCGACCAGCCGGCCCTTCCACTGCGACCAGGCGGCCGGCCCGGTGGCGGCGGCGTCGGCGCGTACCAGGGCGTGCAGCAGGTCCAGCGTCCCCGGGTCGCCGACCCGCTCGGCGACCCCGGCGATGGTGACCGGGTCGGCGAGGTCCCGCCGGGTGGCCACGTCGGGCAGGAGCAGGTGCAGCCGGACCAGCGTGCCGATCAGCGCCACCTCCGGCGCGGGCAGGCCGATCCGGGCGGCCACCGCCTCGGCCAGCGGCACCCCGGCCGCGCTGTGGTCGCCGGGCAGCCCCTTGCCGATGTCGTGCAGGAGGCCGCCGAGCAGCAGCAGGTCGGGGCGGTCCACCTCGCGGGTGTGTCGACCGGCCTCGTACGCGGTCTGCACGAGGTGCCGGTCGAGGGTGAACCGGTGCACGGGGTGGTGCTGCGGCAGGCTGCGCAGCCGGGTCCACTCGGGCAGCCAGCCCTCGATCAGCCCGTACCGGTCGCAGGTCTCCCAGGCCGGCAGCAGGCCGGGACCGGCGCCGAGCAGGGTGATCAGCGCGGCCCGGGCCTCGGCCGGCCACGGCGCCGGCAGCGGCGGACAGTACGCGGCCAGCCACTCGCAGGTGGCCCGGGCGATCGGCAGCCGGGCGACGGCCGCGGCGGCGGCGACCCGCAGCGACAGGCTCGGGTCCGGCCGCGCGCCGATCGCGGTGCGGGCGAGCACCAGTTCGCCGTCGTGCTCGACGACGTCCCGGGCGACCGGCCGGCGCAGCGGACGCCCGTCGGCGCCCCGGCGGCGGCCCGTGCGGAGCCGGTCGACGGCGCGGAGGGCGTCGTCGAGGGCGTGGCTGACGGTCCGGGCGTCCCCGGCGACCCGGCGCAGCAGCGCGTCCCCGTCGCCGACGGTCGCTCCGGCTCGCTGCGGGGCGCCGGGCGCACCCGGCGGGAGCTGCCGCGGCCGCGCGGGGTCGGCGGCGCCCGGCGGGAGCTGCCCGAGCCCGAGCAGCGCGGCGACCCCGTCGCGTTCCTGGGCGACCAGGCGGTCGACCCGGCGACCGGCCTGCCGGTGCAGCGCGTCGCGGGTGTCCAGCAGCCGCAGGTGCGCGGCGCGGACGGCGGGGCGCAGCGCGTCGGTGATGCCGGCGGTGGCGATCGCGCGCAGGATGCCCACGTCGCGCAGCCCGCCGGCCGCCTCCTTCAGGTCGCCCTCGAGCAGGAAGGCCAGCTCGCCGTGGGCCGCCCAGCGGGCGGCGGTGAGCTCGCGCAGCGCCGGGAGCTGCCGCACGGCGGTGCGCCGCCAGTGGTCGGCGGCGGTGCGGACCAGCACGTCCGCGAGCGCGGCGTCGCCGGCGACCAGGCGCGCGTCGAGCAGCCCGAGGGCCACCCTCACGTCGTCCTGCGCGACGGAGAGCGCCTCGGGGACGGTCCGGACGGAGTGGTCCAGCCGCAGTCCGGCGTCCCACACCGGATACCAGACGGAGGCGGCCAGCTCGTCCACGCCGGGCACCCCGGCGTGCAGCAGGACGAGGTCGAGGTCGCCGTGCGGCGCGCACTGCCGGCGGCCCAGCCCGCCGACGGCGACCAGCGCCACCCCGGGCCGGCGCGGCAGCAGCGCGCCCAGCCACCGGTCGTACGCGTCCGCCCGCGCCGCCCGCGCCGCGGCCCCGACGCCTCCGTCGACGCCGACGACCTCGTCGACCAGGAGTCGCCCGGCGCCGTCGCCGGCGTGGTCCGAGGCGTTCCTCCCGGTCGACGAGGTCATGTCGGTCAGAGCGCGTCGAGGCCGCGTTCGCCGGTACGCACCCGCACGACCTCCTCGACGGCGGTCACCCAGACCTTCCCGTCGCCGATCTTGCCGGTCCGGGCGGCGCCGACGACGGCGTCAACGATCTTGTCGACGTCGATCTCGTCGGTGAGCACCTCCACCCGGATCTTGGGCAGGAACTCGACCGTGTACTCGGCACCCCGGTAGACCTCGGTGTGCCCCTTCTGCCGCCCGTAGCCCTGGACCTCGCTGACGGTCAGGCCTGCCACGCCGAGGGCGTGCAGGGCCTCCTTCACCGCGTCCAGCTGGTACGGCTTGATGACCGCGGTCACCAGCTTCATGTCCAACCCCTCCATCCCAGGAACGTTAACCGGCGACCTTCTCGGCGGCGGACTCGGCAGCGGGCACGGCGGGCACGGCGGGCTCAGCCGGCTCGGCGGGCACGGCGGGCTCGGCGGGCTCGGCGGGCGCGCCCGCCGGTGCCGTCGCCGGCCGGGCGCCGGCCAGCCC
>NZ_JBAKHL010000121.1:0-8561 GCF_036902715.1 Micromonospora sp. CPCC 205546 | reverse complement strand
CCGACCCAACCTCCGCGCGATCGACCGCATCGACTCACCCTCAGCCCGACCCAACCCGATCTGCTCCCGCTCCAGCGAACTCAACCTTGATGCCACGACCACCCCAACGAAGATCCCGGAAGGGTGTTGCAACCACCGGTTGAGTCCGCCAGAGGGGCCATTACGTACCAAGATCTCCCCACGACCCAGACACCCGGGCGGCCGGCCCGCCGGCGTCGATCATGCAGTTGTGGTGCCGCGCACAAGGCGCAATTCAGGGCACAAAGCCCACCACAAGTGCATGATCGACCCGGGAGGGAGGCGGGGCGCCGCGGGTGGGTCGGGCGGCGTGTTTGGCCACGGTTGTCAGGCCGCGCGCTGGGGTCAGGCCTGGCCGCGCGGAGCCGGGTCGGCGGGTCACACCCCCCGTCACCACGCACCGGGACGTCGGGACACAACCGCCGGAGCCAGAAGGTGGGCGCGAACGACACTGACCAAACCGCGATCCCGAGCGGCCCGACCTGGGGTTACCCTGACAGCATGCAGGCCCTCTCCCCCGCCCCGACCCGCGCGGCCCACCTGGCCCGCCCGGGCCGGCCCGCCGTGGTGGCCCGCACCCTCGCCGAGCTGGCCGGTCCCACCCGGGGCGTGGTCGAACTGCCGGTGCGGCTGATGTGGAACGCCGACAGAACCTTCGACCTGGGCGATCCGGACGAGCTGCTCTGGATGTACGAGAACGTACTGCGCGAGACCACCCGCGCGGAGGACCTCCGGCTGCTCATCAACGGGCGCACCCTGCGCCGGGTGTGGCGGCTGCTCAACCTGCCCCGGGGCGTACGCCAGGCGTGGGAGAGCCGCCACCGGGGTCTGCGTACGGCGTGAGCAGCGCGCATCCGCACGAGTTCTACCGCGAGGTGGCCCGGGTGGCGTTGTCCGCCGCGGGGCCGTACCGGTTCGTGCTCGGCGGCGGGGTGGCGTGGGCCGCGCACGGGCTGGTGACCCGCCCGACGGAGGACGTGGACCTCTTCGCGGACGTGGAGGGGGCCGCCGCCGCGGCGGCGGACGGGGTACGCAGGGCGCTGGAACGGGCCGGGTTCGAGGTGACCGACGCCGACCCGGACAGCGAGTTGGCCGAACTGTTCGAGGGCTTCGACCGGGACCTGAGGGACTTCGTGGTGAGCCGGGACGGGCGGCTCATCCGGCTCAGCCTGGCCCGCCTGGACCGGCACCGCAGCCCGGTGGTGATGGACCTCGGGCCGGTGATGGACGTGCGGGACCTGATGGCGAACAAGACCGCCGCCCTGGTCAACCGGCGGGAGGTCCGGGACTACATCGACGTCGCGGCGGCCCTGGAGCACCACGGCGTGGCGGAGCTGCTGGACCTGGCCCGCCAGCTCGACCCGGCCCTGGACGAGGAGGACGTCCGGGCCGCCGGCCGCTACCTGGACCGGCTGCCCGACCGCCGCTTCGCCCGCTACGGCCTGAACCCCGCCGCCGTCGCCCGAATCCGCACCCGCCTAGCCCCCTGGCCCCGCTGACCCCACCCGCCCCCGCGGGGCGGGCGTTACTTTGTGGGGCGGCCGCCGGTGACGCCGAGGATCTCGCCGGTGACGTAGCTGGACTCCTGGGAGGCGAAGAAGACGTACGCCGGGGCCAGCTCGGCCGGCTGGCCGGGCCGGCCCTCGGGGGTGTCCTGGCCGAACTTCTCGACCTTCTCCTCGGGCATCGTGGCCGGGATCAGCGGCGTCCAGATCGGACCCGGCGCCACCGCGTTGACCCGGATCCCCCGCTCGGCCAGGTCGGCGGCGAGCGCCTTGGTGAAGTTGGCGATCCCCGCCTTGGTCGTGGCGTAGTCCAGCAGCTGAGGCGAGGGGTCGAACGCCTGGATCGACGAGGTGTTGATGATCGCCGAGCCCTCGGGCATGTGCGGCACCGCCGCCCGGCAGAGCCAGAACATGGCGTACAGGTTGGTCTTCAGCACCCGGTCGAACTGCTCGTCGTCGATGCCGAGGATGCCCTCGTCCTGCGCCATCTGGTAAGCCGCGTTGTTGACCAGGATGTCGATGCCGCCCAGGTCACCCAGCGCCCGGTCGATCAGCTCCAGGCAGTGCCGCTGGTCGGTGATGTCGCCGCGTACCGCGATGCCCTTGCGGCCGGCCTCCTCGACCAGCCGGACGGTCTCCCGCGCGTCGGCGTCCTCCTCCTCGCCCAGGTAGGAGATGAGCACGTCGGCGCCCTCGCGGGCGTACGCGACGGCGATCGCGCGGCCGATGCCGGAGTCACCCCCGGTGATCAACGCCCGCCGGCCCTCGAGCTTGCCGCTGCCGCGGTACGACTCCTCGCCGTGGTCCGGCTTCGGCGTCATCTCCTGCGTCGAGCCGGGTGGCGTCTGCTGCTGCTTCGGTTGCCCCTCCTGCTGGCCGTACTGGCTGGTGGGGTCCTGCTGGGTGTGCTGGTCCTCGGTCACCGACGTCTCCTCGCGCACCGGTCGGGTCTGGGTCACCCACCGCCCTACCCTGCGGTGGCAGGCGGAAACAGCCGCCCGTGTCACGCGGACAGCCCGGTGCCGGGCGGCGCGCTGAAACAGGTCGGGCCGCTGTGGCACCGTCGGCCCTGCCGGCCGCCCCGTGGCGGGAACACCAGTCACGGCGTCCCCGACGGGCGCCGAACGCGCCGGCGCTCATCCTCGTTCGCGGCCGGTGAGCCGACCGCCGATCTCCAGGCGGGGCCAGTCGGCGAGATCGCGCAGCAGCTGCCGGTCGTGCGTGGCGACCACGACCGTCGCGCTCGTCTCGCGGATCGCCTCGGTCAGCTCGTCCACCAACGCCGACGACAGGTGGTTGGTCGGCTCGTCGAGCAGGATCAGTCCGGGCCGCCCCGCCAACGCCAACGCCAGGTCGAGGCGCCGCTGCTGTCCCTGCGACATCCGCCCGACCGGTGTGCTCACCGCCTCGGCGTCCAGCAGCCCGAGCGCCCCGAGCCCGACGGCGTCGGCGTCGCGCAGCGTCCCGCCGGTCACCAGCCGCCCCACGTGGCGGGCGTGGACGTCGCGGGCGGCGAGGCCCGGGTCGTGCACGGCGGTCTCCTGGGTGATCAGGGCGATCCGTGCCTCCTTCGCCGTCCAGACGCGCCCGTGCGTGGGCCGGAGCGAACCGGCCAGCACCGCGAGCAGCGTGGACTTCCCCGCGCCGTTCGCTCCGGTGACCAGCAGCCGGTCGCCGCCGTCGAGAGCGAGGTCGACCGGGCCGGCCAGACGCCCGTCGACCGCGACGCCGTACGCCCGCACCTGCGGCGCGCCCTGCCGTACGCCCAGGTCGGGCCAGCGCAAGCCCGGCGGCGGCTCCGGCACGTCGATCCGGTGCGCCCGCAGGGCGTCGCGCTGCCGGTTCAGTGCCTGCACGACGCCCGGCGCGCGGGACTGGCGCCGATGCTTACCCGTCCCCTTGTCGGGTCGCCAGCCGGTGGAGAGCCGGTCGCGCGCCTTGGCCACGGCGTCCTGCAGCCTCCTGTGTTCGGCCCGCTGCTCCTCGAACTCCTGCTCCCAGGACTCACGTTCGCGACGCCGGGCGTCCTGCCAGGCGTCATAGCCGCCGGCGTACAGGCGCGGCATCCCGTCACGGGTCGGATCGAGGTCGAGGAACCGGTCCGCGACGTCGCGTAGCAGCGCCCGGTCGTGGCTGACGAGGGCGAGGCCGCCGTCGTGCTCGCGCAGCCTGCGGGTCAGGAAATCAAGCCCGTCGGCGTCCAGGTGGTTTGTCGGCTCGTCGAGCAGGAGCACGTCGTGCCGCGCGCCGAGCAGGCACGCCAGCCGCACCCGGTAGCGCTGCCCGACCGAGAGCGTCGACAACGCACGGTCGCGGTCCGTGCAGGCACCCAGGGACTCCAGGGCGATGTCGACACGGCGCTCGGCGTCCCACGCGTCGAGCCGGGTGGCGGCGTCGAGCGCGGCGGCATAGCGATCCTCGGCGCCGGGATCGCCCGCGGCCACGGCGAGGGCCGCCTCGTCCAGGGCCGCGACGGCCGCGAACGACGCCGCCAGCGCCTCGGAGGTCAGGGTGCCGACGGTCTCGCCGTCGCGCGCGGCAAGCTCCTGGCGGGCCAGGCCGATCGTGCCCACCCGGTGCACGGTGCCCTCGTCGGGCGGGATCCGGCCGGCGAGAACGTGCAGCAGCGTCGTCTTGCCGCGGCCGTTCTCGCCGACGACGGCGACCCGTGACCGGGCGGAGACGGTCACCGACAGGTTGGTCAGGATCCGGCGGGAGCCACGGACGACGGTGACGCTGTCGGCGCGGACGTGCGCTACCCCGCCCGCGGTGACGGGCAGGGACATGGCTTCGGGATTCGGGGTGAGGTTCAACGGTGCTCCGCAGCTCGTGGTGGAGCCGGGCAGCAGCAGACGGCCGCCCGGCGGGAACCGGGACGGCGAGCGCGGATTCAGCAGTAAGGAGGCGCCGCCGTCAGCCGGCGGAGCGGACCTTCTGCGACCAGATACCTTGTGCCATGACGGTCACGGTAACAGCGCCGTCGCTTCCACTCCTCCGAATTCCGTCCGGGCGGCGGCATCGACGGGTCCACGGCATCGGCGGGCGAGTCTCTGCCGGCGCCAGCTCCAGCCCAGACCGCTGCCGGACCCGGCCCACCTGAGCCCACGGTCAGGACGGGGTCGCCCAGGCAGCGTCAGGCACCGTGCCGCAGGTCCCACCGGTCCCGCTCGTCGCCCGGATCCGGCTGGTCCCGCCGCGGATCGGTCTCGGTCAGCGCGGTCCGCTCCTCGGGGCGCACCGCGGGCGGCATCTCGCCGAAGCGCACGTGCCGCAGGAAGCGGTAGTCGTCGTCGGTGAACGACGACCCGGGGCTGTCTTCTGCCATGACCTCTCCTTCTCGACGTCATCAGTGTGTGTGGCGGTGACGACGGGCACCACCGCTAAAGCGTCCTAGGATCCTGGGTGAAAGTGGGGCGCCGGTTCCTTCCCGCACTCGCCGAGGTCGGCGGCCAGGTCCCGGCGAGTGCGGGCGGCCGGACCTGGCCGCCCGCACTCCGCAGGCCGCCGGTGGCCAGGCCCCGCAGCCCGGACCTGGCCGGCTTCAGGCTGCCGGCAGCCTGTCCAACAGCGCCAGCGCTGCCCGGACCGGGGCCCGGTCCAGCGTCTCGTCGAAGCTGGCCCGCCCCTGGCAGAAGCGCACGAACATCCGCCAGCCCGGCGGGGTGGCCAACAACGCGTGGAAGACCCCGGGGCGTCGGGCGAACACGTCCAGCAGCCGGTGCCCGGCGCGCATGGACGGCACCAGGTCACGGGCGACCGCCCGTTCGTATCCCGCGAGGTCACCGGCGGCCACCGCCGCGCCGGCCAGCTCGCCGGAGCGCAGCGCGTAGCTGATCCCCTCCCGGCTCCACGGCTCCAGCAACCCCGCCGCGTCACCCGCGACCAGCACTCGGCCCCGACGCAGCGGCGAGTCCTCGGCCCGGCAGCGGGTCAGGTGGCCGGAGTCGTGCGCGGGCTCCACCCCGGACAGGCCCAGCCGGTCGACGAACCCGCGCAGATACGCCCGGGTCCGCTCCCCCTCGCCGCGGGCGGCGATCACGCCGACCGTAAGCCTGTCCCCTTTCGGGAAGACCCAGGCGTACGAGCCGGGCAGCGGACCCCAGTCCAGCAGGAGGCGGCCACGCCAGCGGGCCTGTTCCTGCGGTGGCACGGGCAGCTCCAGCTCCAGCCCCAGGTCGACCTGCCGGTGGCGGACCCCCACGTGCCGGCCGGTCACGCCCGAGGAACCGTCCGCGCCGATGACCGCCCGCGCGTGGACCGTGTCGCCGTCGGCGAGCCTGAGGCGTACGACATCGGGGTCCTGCTCGACGGCGCGGACCGCCACCCGCTCGCGGACCTCGGCGCCGGCCGCCACCGCGGCGGCACGCAGGCGGTCGTCGAACTCCTCCCGGCGCACCATGCTCACCAGCGGACCGCCGCGATGGTGCCGGCTGAACCGGCGTCGCCCGTCCCGGGTGAACGTCACCCGGTCGACCCTGTCGTGTGCCGGCACCTCGATCCGGCCGGCCACCGCCGAGAGCGAGGTGCCGATCAGCCCTCCCCCGCAGGTCTTGTAGCGCGGGTGCACGGCGCGCTCCACGACCAGCGTGCGCGCGCCGGCGCGGGCGGCGGCATGGGCGGCGCAGAGCCCGGCGGGGCCGGCGCCGACGACGGCGAGATCCCAGACGATCACTGATGCAGCCTAGGGCAACCCGCAGGCCCCGGCGCTGAGGGCGCGGCCGGGGCTACCGCCCGATCGGGTGGGCATCTTCGGTCACCCGACGGGTAAGCGCGCGGCGCAACCGCCCGCACGGGGGTGGGCACCGGCGAAGGAGGTAGGCCATGCGGCAGGTGCAGCTGTCGGATGTCGAGGAACGGGTGTACGACGCGGTCGCGGCGCTGGAGGCCCGGGGACAGGTGCCGTATCCGGACCTGATCGCCGAGGAGGCCGGTCTCACCGAGGAGCAGTTGCGGGCACCACTGCACCAGCTCACGGAGAAGAACCTGCTGCACCGGGAGGACTCGCCGATGGCCGGGCTGGACTTCGGACCCCGGTTCTGCGCCCGACAGATGGCGTGAGCCGGCGTACGCCACGCAATGGTTCGCCCGGCGGGGACCGGGGTAGCGCTCGGCGATGCCCGATCACCGATTCGCGGAAGGCAGCATGAGCCCGGCGGACACGCCGCCAACCGACCCCACCGCCCCGCCGGACGACCGCCGGCGCTGGCAGGCCCTCGGCGTCGGGCTGGTCGCCGCCTTCATGACGCTGCTCGACGTGAGCATCGTCAACGTCGCGGTCCCGTCGATCGACCAGGCCCTCGGTGCATCCCCCAGCGACCTGCAGTGGGTGCTCTCCGGGTACGCCCTGACGTTCGGGCTGGTGCTGGTCTCCGCCGGCCGCTTCGGCGACGCACGCGGCCGGCGGAGCGCGTTCGTCTTCGGGATCGCCCTCTTCACGCTGGCCAGCGCGCTGGCCGGGCTGGCCGCGTCGCCCGCGTGGCTGATCGCGGCCCGCCTGCTTCAGGGCGCCGCCGCCGGGGTGGTCAACCCGCAGGTCACCGGCCTGATCCAGGAGCTCTTCCGCGGGCCCGAGCGGGGTCGCCCCTTCGGGCTGCTCGGGGCCACCATCGGCATCTCCACGGCCGTCGGCCCGCTGCTCGGAGGGCTGTTGATCGCGATCGGCGGCGAGGAGCACGGCTGGCGGTGGGTGTTCTTCGTCAACGTCCCGGTCGGCGTACTCGCGGTGGTCCTCGGCTGGCGGCTGCTTCCCGCCCGACCGGCCGGACCGCGCGACCACCGGAGGCTCGACCCCGTCGGGGTGCTGCTGCTCGGCGTCGGCGTGCTGCTCGTGCTGTTGCCGCTCGTGCAGCAGGACTGGCGCGGCCCCGCGAAGTGGCTGCTCGTGCCGGTGGGGCTGCTCGTCCTGGGCGCCTTCGGGGCGTGGGAGCGGTGGTACGCCCGACGCCAGGAGCCGCTGTTCGACCTGCGGCTGTTCGGCTTCCGGTCGTACGCGCTCGGCTCCCTGATCGCGCTGGTCTACTTCGGCGGGTTCACCGCGATCTTCTTCATCTTCACGCTCTACCTGCAGAACGGCCTCGGCTACAGCGCGTTGGTCGCCGGCCTGGCCATCACCCCGTTCGCGTTGGGCTCGGCCGCGGCGTCCGCGCTCGGCGGCCGGATCGTCAACCGCTTCGGGCGCCCCCTGGTCGCGGTGGGGCTGCTCACCGTGGTGGTGGGGCTCGTCGCGGTGGTCGTCGTGCTGGAGCTGGCCCCGCGCGGTGCCGCGGTGCCGTGGCTGACGGCCGCCCCCCTGCTGGTCGCGGGGCTGGGCAGCGGCCTGGTGATCGCGCCGAACCAGACCCTGACCCTGTCCCAGGTGCCGGTGCGCCAGGCGGGCAGCGGGGCTGGCATGCTCCAGACCGGCCAGCGGATCGGTTCCGCGGCCGGGATCGCCGCCGTCGGCTCGATCTTCTTCTCGTCGCTGGCCGCCAGCGGCGGCGACTTCTCGCTGGCCTTCCGGCACTCCCTGCTGCTGGCCGCCGGGGTGATCGCGCTCGCGCTGGTCGCCGCCCTGGTCGACGTCGCACTCGGCCACCGCAGTTGACGGGCGATCTCGGGGCTGCGGACGCGCCGCTGGCCGGCACCGTGTAAACGGTGCCGGCCGGCGGTCCCCCTTGCGTGGAAGGTCTGTGTCGGTTGTTGTCGGTCAGCTGTTCCAGTGCTCGGCGACGAGGTCGGCGGCCATCTGCTCCCACTGAGCGTAGTGGTCCGGGTACGCCGACACCTGCACCGTCTGCGCCGCCTTCGTCAGCGGCATGTCCTGCCACCCGTCGACCTGCTTGAGACCCTTCAGGAACGCCGTCGTCGAGTACTCCGGGTCGGTGATCTGCTCCACCGTGCCCCAACCCGAGGACGGACGCTGCTGGAACAGGCCCTGCGAGTCGTGGTCGTTGCGGTCACCCAGATGACCCAGGTTCTCCAGCTTCGACTCCTGCAACGCCGTCGCGATCGACACCACCGCGGCCCGCTCGTCCATGCCGGCCTTCTTCGTCGCCGCGA